>NZ_JCANTR010000013.1:0-169244 GCF_059568575.1 Flavisolibacter ginsengiterrae DSM 18136 | reverse complement strand
TTTGTTGTAAATCGATTGTTGAAATGCAGGCATCAAACTTTTCCATGGCCATGTCAATGCCGATTCCATAACGAATAGCATTCATAAAAAAAGTTTAGGACATTAATAATAATATCAATTTCTTCTACTGCCTTGGCTCATGATTTATTCAAGATTGAAATATATTATTTCATCTTTAAGTACTGTTCAGGCTAAGGAAGAAAAGGCACAAAGAAGATGTCTCGCGCCAACATAGTGAAATGTCACTTGTTTAGTCTCAATTTGAGGTATCAATGTGCCTTGATATCTATAGTAATTTAATTATTTAGCAAGATATGAGTCTCTTTGCATGAGTATAACATGATTCATCGAGCAGAATCATAAGCAAAGGACTCGCGGCCATTGAAATTTCATAGCTTAATCCACCAGGCGTACCTACGGCACGCTGATTTATCCACGATCTTTCCTGCTACCAACAAAATGTTCCTATGGAACATGAAGAACTCCAAAACTACAATCACGTATTCTCTCTCCTACACATTGAGCATTGCCCGTTGGGTAAAGACTGTAATTAAAAAAGACGCTTTGACCTACACTTCATCATTCAATATCCCACTTAATACCGCAGAGGGCGCGGTGCCTCTTTGTGACCCTCTACTTCCGTGGATCCTCTCTCTTCCTTCGAAATTCGATATTCCTTGTTCGACATTCGAGATTCTCTCTTCTCTCCCGACTCCTGACTCCCGACTCCCAACTCTTTCTTGTCAACCTTTCAACCTATCAACTTTTCAACCTCTCTATACTTCAAGCCTTTGCCGCTGCCACTCCTCAAAAATCCTTTTCAATCCAGTCAATCCTGGTTCTTTCTTCTTAAATTCATTACCTCAACATTTTTAACCCTCAACAGATTTTATGAGAAAATTGCTTGCCCTGCTGGCAGGGGTGTTTATGCTGCTTTCTGTTCATGCGCAGATAGATGCCGGTCTATTCAGGTTTCCTGATGTTTCTGCATCACAGATTGTTTTTACCTATGCCAATGATCTCTGGGTGATGCCTAAGGAAGGCGGCCAGGCTACACGTTTGAGTTCACCAGCAGGTGTGGAGATCTATCCCAAATTCTCCCCTGATGGCAGGACCATTGCTTTTACTGGTAATTATGATGGTAACAGCGATGCCTATACGATTCCCGTTACCGGTGGTATACCCGTGCGGCTGACAGCCCATGGCTATCCTGACAGGGTGGTGGACTGGACCGTTGATGGTAAAAATGTATTGTTTGCCTCCGGACGTGAAAGTGGCAAAGCAAGGTTCAACCAGTTTTATACGGTGCCCGCCACAGGCGGTGCCGAGCAGAAGCTGCCTCTTGCCTATGCGGAATATGGATCCTATTCTCCTGATGGTAAAGAGCTGGCACTGGTGTTTCGTTCACAGGTTGGCCGCAACTGGAAGCGCTACCGCGGTGGATGGAAGGCCGACATCCATATTTTCAACCTCCAGAACAATACTTCAACAAACATTTCACGTAATGATGATGCAGGTGCCGAGTTTCCCATGTGGCATGGCAACAGCATATACTTTCTTTCTGACCGCGGCCCGGAACTGCGCATGAATATCTGGAAGTACGACATTAACAGCAAGGCATTTTCACAGGTAACCCATTTCGGAGATTATGATGTGCATTATCCCTCCCAGGGACCTGATGATATTGTCTTTGAAGCAGCAGGAAAATTATGGCTGCTTCCTTTTTCATCTGCCCAGCTAAAGGAAGTGAAGGTGAGCGTGGTTACCGACAGGGCCATGCTGAAGCCAAAGATGGAGACAGCAGAAAAGCTGGTGGAAAATGTGGCGCTAAGTGCCGATGGCAACCGTGTGCTGGTAGAAGCGAGGGGAGATATTTTCTCCGTACCTGCAGAAAATGGCTTTGTAAAAAATCTCACCCGCAGCTCAGGGTCTGCAGAGCGGTCCCCGGCCTGGTCACCTGATGGAGAACATATTGCCTATTGGAGTGATGAATCTGGTGAATATGAATTGTGGATGGCGGAACCTGCAAAAGAAAACAGCGCCCGCAAGCTTACCAGTTATGGACCTGGCTTCCGGTACAATTTATACTGGTCGCCTGATAGTAAGAAGCTGGCATTTATAGACAAGGCCATGAACATAAGGGTGTATGATATTGCCAGCAAAACCACTACTGATGTTGATAAAGCCCTTCGCTTTATGCATGGCGATCTTTCGGGATTTACCTTCAACTGGTCGCCGGATAGCCGCTGGCTTACCTATAGCCGTGACCTGGATAATTCACACAGGGCGATTTTCATCTATGATTACCCGAATAAAAAACTGCACCAGGTAACGAAAGGTTATTATAATACTACCAACCCTGTGTTTGATCCTGAAGGCAAATACCTCTTCCTGATCACCTCTCAAAGCTTTCAGCCCAATTACAGCGATGTAGATAATACATTCATCTATGCCAATACCCAGCAGCTGGCTGCTATCAGTTTAAAAAAGACAACCCCCTCCTTGCTGGCTCCAAAGAATGATACGGTGACGCTGAATCTTCAGTCCCCCGAAAAGAAAGAGGCCCTGAAGAAAAAGGCGCGCAAGGAGAAAAAAGATTCACTCTCTGTTCAGCCTTTGCCGGAAGCAGTTAAAGTGGATATCGACTTTGATGGCCTTGAACAAAGGCTGGTGCTGCTGCCTGCCGCTCCGGGGAATTATGGAACCCTGGCTGCTACAAAAGATAAAGTGATTTATTTAAAGCAACCTAATACCGGCCAGACTGATGGAAAAGGAGTAATAAAATATTACGACAAGGAAAAGAGAGAAGAGAAAACCTTGCTGGAAGATGCCAATTACTTCCTGCTTTCAGAGAATAGGGCGAAGATCCTGGTGTTCCGTAATAATAATGCCTTTGCCATCATTAAGCCTGAGGAAGGGCAGAAGTTTGATAAACCCCTGAGACTATCGGAAATGCAGGTGATGGTGGACCCGGCAAAGGAATGGAAGCAACTGTTCCTTGACGCCTGGCGCCTGGAGCGTGATTATTTCTATGATCCAAAAATGCATGGCGTTGACTGGAACGGGGTGAAGGACCGGTATTCCAAAATGCTGGCGGGAGCCATGACCAGAGAGGAAGCTGATTTTGTAATAGGAGAAATTATCGGTGAGCTCAATGCTTCGCATACCTATCATGGTGGCGGAGATATGGAGCACCCTGAGCAAAAGGCGGTAGGTTACCTGGGCGTTGACTGGGAAGCCGATGGCGATCATTATAAGGTGAAAAAAATTATCAGGGGTGCAGAATGGGATGCTGAAGTGCGTTCACCGCTTGATAAGGCAGGTGTAGATTTGAAAGCAGGAGATTATATCCTCGCAGTAAATGGAGTGCCTCTGACCACCGCGCAGGAACCCTTTGCCGCCTTTGCAGGTTTGTCCAAAAAGGCAGTGGAGATCACCTATAACACTACTCCTTCCTGGAGTGGCGCTAAAACAGCTATAGTAGAAACCCTGGATGACGAATCCCGACTGCGCAACCTGGCATGGATCGAAGCCATGCGCAAAAGAGTGGAAGAAGCCACCAATGACGAGGTGGGATACATCTATGTGCCCAGCACGGGTATTGATGGGCAGAATGAGCTGATGCGGCAATTCAGTGCCCAATGGGACAAAAAAGCGCTAATAATAGATGAGCGTTTTAATAATGGCGGGCAGATACCTGACCGCTTCATAGAAATGCTGAACCGCGATCCTCTGGCATTCTGGGCTATCAGGGATGGCAGTTCCTGGCCTTGGCCACCATATGCCAATTTTGGCCCTAAAGTGATGTTGATCAATGGCTGGAGTGGTTCAGGTGGCGATGCCTTCCCGGATTATTTCAAAAGAAAAGGCCTTGGACCTTTGATCGGTGCCCGCACCTGGGGCGGGTTGATCGGTATCTCCGGCGCACCCAACCTGGTGGATGGTGGAAGCATTACCGTGCCTACCTTCCGTATGTACAATCCTGATGGTACCTGGTTCAGGGAAGGACATGGAGTGGATCCGGACATTGCGGTGGATGAAGACCTTGCTTCTATGGCTAAAGGGGTTGATCCGCAATTGGAACGGGGTATAGCAGAAATTAAAAACCTGCTCAAGACAAAGGCATTTAAACAGCCACCTGTACCCACCACGGAGAAAAGGGCCTATTAAGCATTTGGAGAGCCGTTAATAATAGTAATGACCCGGGATGGCCCGGGTCTTTTTTTATTCGTTCATCCGGTTTAGGTATTTGGAATAGTCAGGGATACTGATAGCATGTTCCTCCTCCATTAGCAGGGAGGTCAATACAAAATCTGCCGTACTCCTGTTGCAGGCGATGACAATATTCCAGGCAACGGCAATACGTAACAGGGCTTTTACATCACTGTCGTGTGCCTGTGCCATCATCGGGTCCCAAAAAAACAGGATGATATCCAGCTTACCTTCAGCTATCATGGCGCCTAATTGCTGGTCACCACCCAAAGGCCCGCTCATCAGCCTTGTAACCGGGGTTCCAATGATTTTTTCCAAAAGAGATCCAGTCGTACCCGTGGCTATCAACCGGTGACGGGTCAGTACTCGTTTGTTATAAGTAGCCCAGTCCAGGAGGTCGGCTTTCTTATTATCGTGGGCCACAAGGGCAATACGTTTGACCGGCTGCATTTTTCTTGACGAATCCATAGTTCACATTTTAAGGGTGAAAAGATCCTCTATCCAGGCAGCGATTGTTAGCAGTAAAAACCAGTAATGGCCGGGGCCAGGTTAGTTATGTATGA
The DNA here is from genome assembly GCF_059568575.1 of Flavisolibacter ginsengiterrae DSM 18136. Taxonomy (NCBI): domain Bacteria; kingdom Pseudomonadati; phylum Bacteroidota; class Chitinophagia; order Chitinophagales; family Chitinophagaceae; genus Flavisolibacter; species Flavisolibacter ginsengiterrae. The sequence goes on along the minus strand of NZ_JCANTR010000013.1, from coordinate 164,469 downwards.
TCTGAACATTCTTTCCCGACTGTAAAACGGCCTGTATCAAAGGCATGTCATTCACTTCCGGGGTATAAATAATCACATGGTCGATCAGTTCATCTTCAAGGATGAATTCTTTCTGAGCCACGATCTCGGCCTGCGGATAGCGATGCTTAAAAAAGGATGCATCCACCTCTGAAGGGATATATAATTTACTAACTGAAGTATTGGGATGGAGCTCAGTATTTAAATTGAACTCCTGGGCTTTTACGCCACATTTTATTATTGCTGTTTTACTTGTTGTCATGTTTAGGGGGTGTGTATTATGTACACATTAAGAACAAAGTAACGCCTTTTTGGATAATTAGGGTTTCCCGGGTTGTTAATCAATTATGATCAAATGGTTTATTGACCAGGAACAAGTTATTGAAAAGCATATAACAGGCTTATAGTCAAACCATTAGACCTTCCATCTTCGTTTTTTAAGAGGGAAGTGATGCCAAAGTTGTAACGGGCGCCCATACCAAACCTCCCTTTTAGGTAGCCGCCACCCACCGCACCTGAAAATATCCAGCGGTTTGTCCAGGTATCAATCGGGAAAAAGTCAATAGCTCCATTATTGTTATCAGCCTGCTGCTTGCCACTAATGCGCAGCCCCACCTGCGGGCCTGTTTCAAAGTAAAGGCCATAACGGGTCCTGAATTGTAAAAGAACAGGCAGCTGCAGGTAATTGAATGTATTGGTGATGGTTTCAGCATTATTTGAAAACTTCCAGCCCTCCATGGAAAAAAGCAATTCAATTTGTGTACTGAAAACCGGGGTGATATTATGCCTGTACCAAATACCGGCATCAAGCCCTGTTCGGCCAGAAACCCCATCGCCTCCCGGGCTGATGGTATAAAAGCCAGGTCCTGCCTTCAGACCATAAAAAGAAGGGATGCTGTCCTGTGCCTGGCATAGTTGGGTAATTAGGGCAGCTAATAAAAGAAGTAAGCTTTTCATTGGCAGTAGTTCTGTTTTACTTACTTATCCTAAAGTTCCAACAATCTTACCAGCAAACAAGATTTAGTATAAAAAAAGCCAGGGCTGGTACCAGGCCTGTTCCGAAAATAATATCTCTTCCGGGCTTAGATCATAGAGGACGTATCTATTCTTTGCCGGTCACGGAAATACACCTCGTAATTGTTTGTGAGGGACCATGTTTCTTTTCTATTTGCTTCCATTTCATCAAGGTCCGCTGTAAATTGGTGGAAGAAAACACCTCATTAAATAGCATCCTATGAAACACCTGGTCAATCTTTATCAAACCAACCGCCTGGTAGCCCTGCTGCTTGACGGCATCGCTCTTATTGTATGCTCCCTGGCACTCATTTTCACATTAACCATTATTGCGGTGGCTTGTGCATTATAGCCCCCTAGCCGGGAGTTTTCAACAGTAGCATTAATGATCCTCCATCCAGTTTGCGTCCATTTTGGCCCATCCTACTGTATGCTTCCTCTATAGTTACGCCCTATCTACGGTATAGGAAAGGTATAGATACTCCGTGCCCGCACGGAGTATCTATACCGTAGATAGGGAGTAGATAGGGCGTAGCTATGCCTTAAGTATAGGTTAAACGGGCTATAAATACAAAGGACCGCCATTGGTTGCGTCCTGGTTACAAATAAATAACTGGTTTAGGCTTCTTTTTTGGGAGGCAATGCAAAGGCTACGGCATTATGTTCAAAATGCCCCCTGTGTGATCCATCACAAAAAGGTTTATTATTGGAAAGACCACACCTGCAAAGGGATACGATGGTACGGCCACCAAGGTCATAGACATTGCCATCTTTGTCCACTATTTCAAAATCCCCTTCAATGCGGGTAGATCCATTGCTATTGATCACGAGTTTTGTTGTTGCCATATTTTCATTGGTTTGCGGTAAAAATAAGGATAATCAAAGGCCAGTAAGCTTTAAAATAGCAGTAACCTTTTGAAGGAGAATATCTTATAATAACAAAAGGACCGGAATTGCCTGGCCGTCATCATACCATTTCTCAATTATATTCGTTTAATTTATCAGCTTAATTATTCTTATTTATAAAATTCTCTATGGATATCCTTCTTTATGTTGTTTGCGCGCTGGTAATAGTGGCCATTGTGTTGATCATCGTTTTTCGTCCCCGTCCCAATAACAACCTTTTTGCCTTGTCTTACAAGCTGGATGAACTGTTTTCCAAGCTGGATAAGATAACCGATAACCTGAAAGAGGATTTCCGTACCAACAGGGAAGAGATCTCCAGGGTGTCGAGGGAGAACCGGGATGAACTAAGTGAAACCCTGCTGAAGTTCAAAACCGAGATGAACGAGACACTCAGGCTGATAACAGAACAAAACCGTGCGGGTGCTGAGACCATAAATAAGACCCTGGAAGACAGGATATCCGCTTTGGTCCAGAAGGTGGAGACAGGGCATAAGGATAGCCGCGAAGCCATTAGTACAGACTGGAAGGAATTCTCACTGGTGCAACGCAATAAGTTTGACGAGTGGAAGATGCTGCAAAAAGAAGGAACCAAAAATACAGTGGAGCAACTGGACAAGATCACTATGAGGGTGGAAGAAAGACTAACCGCTGTCAACGAACAATCTAAAGCGGACAGTAACCAGATGCGGCAGGCATTGGAGGCTTCTTTCAAGGGTTTCAGGGAGACCTTTTCCAAAAGTGTGGAGGATATGAACAACCTGCAGCGGGAGAAATTCGGCCTGATGGAGGTAAAGCAGACAGAATTGGTGCAAAAGACCGAAGAGAAGCTGGAAAAGATGCGGGAAACAGTGGATGAGAAATTACAGAAGACCCTCAACGAGCGTTTAGGTCAGTCCTTTGAACTGGTGGGCAAGCAGCTCGAAAGTGTTCAGAAGGGATTGGGTGAAATGCAAACGCTGGCACAGGATGTAGGCGGACTGAAAAAAGTGCTGAGTAATGTGAAGATGCGTGGTGGACTGGGAGAAGTGCAACTGGAGATGCTGCTGGAGAATATCCTGGCGCCTGACCAGTACGAGGCCAATGTGCGTACCAAACAAAGTAGTTCTGACGTGGTGGAGTTTGCCATCAAGATGCCCAACCGGGATGAAGACCGTAATTATGTTTGGCTGCCCGTAGACGCCAAGTTCCCAAGGGATGCCTACGAATATTTGCAGGAAGCATATGATACCAATGATATAGTAAGAATAGAAGAAGCGCAGAGGAACCTGGAGGCCACCATTAAAAAGATGGCGCGGGATATTTGCGAGAAATACATTGACCCACCCAATACCACTGATTTCGCCATTATGTTCCTGCCTTTTGAAGGCATCTATGCCGAGGTAGTGCGCAAGGCCAGCCTGCTGGAGGATATTCAAAAGAATTGTAAGGTAGTTGTAACAGGGCCAACCACATTTGCGGCTATACTAAACAGTTTGCAGATGGGTTTCCGCACCCTGGCCATTCAAAAAAGAAGCAGCGAGGTATGGACGATACTGGGAGCTGTGAAGAAGGAATTCGAGGCCTTTGGTGGCATGCTGGAGAAAGCACAGAAAAATATTCAAACTGCCAGTAACCAACTGGATGAAGTAATGGGCAAGCGCACACGTGCCATCCAGCGTAAACTGAAAGGAGTGGAAGCCCTGGAAGATGGGGAGGCGCAGGTGGTGCTATCGAATGTTACCACTAAGGAACTACTGGAAGATGAAGAGCTGTAAATAAATTAGATGCTGTGATGAACAGCTGATAAATAGATATACCCAAATAATTAGATGAACAACCTAACAGAAGAGCCACCAGATTTCAATTATCAATGTGCGTTTTGTGGTTTAACAATTGTCGAACGTTCAGCAGTCACAATTACATGGGCCGAGACTGAAACTCCCGATGAGGTTCAATCGGTAATGGCTCACAAAGCCTGCTTAACTTCAGTTTTACACCACAGTATTCCTAATAAATTAAGTTCTGATAGTGAAGATTTGATTAATCAAATTGATAATAAGATATTAAAACTTCTTAAGTGTAGAGACTCTATAGAAGTTTTTGCTAAACCGAAATTACGGGCCACAATATGTAATGTCATTTCTAAAGCATATTACTTGCAATCAATAATTCTTTTAAAAGAGAAATTTGAAGAGAAACAAGACGATCAGTTTTTTTCTGCCAATACTTCAGTCAATAGACACTTTAGAGATTGGGGTGTTGATAAAGTTGGAGATATTTATAATGAACTTCAAAGTATTGCAAAAGATTATATTGTCCAGTCAAACTCAAAATAAGATATTCAAGATTAGGGCAGGCAAGATACTATTTTCGGCAACTTTGAGTTTCCATAATGTTTTTAGCTAATAGTCAAATCAGTTGTGATCATAAAAACAACAAACATTATTCTAATTATCTTCAATAAGTGATTTGAGAAACAGAAAGCGGCAATATTATTAAATCCAGATTTGTTGGTTGCGCGATTTGTGAAATAGACAGGTATATTGATTGGGAATCATACTGCAAATGCCAGTTATAAAGAACATAACACGTTATCGTGAGCCAGCTATTTGGCTGGCCTCATTGTGCATGTTGTTTTTCATGAACACTGATGGACCTTCTCTATGCCTGTTTCGATGGATAGGTTTTTATTCCTGCCCGGGATGTGGATTGGGTCATTCCATGCACGAAGCCTTACATGGCAACTGGAAGGCGTCTTTGAATTATCATATTCTTGGACTGCCTGCTGTTTTGTTACTGCTTTCACATATTGCCACCAGCATATATTCTATAACCAAAACAACCAACCAATTATATGGATCAAAGAATGCTTATGATGCTGCCGGGACTTCAGCCTGAAGAATTGCAAACCATCCAGGACATAACCCGGGACATGACTGAAGATCAGCAACGGCAATTTATTTTATTCTATAGCGGGAAGCGGAAAGAAGAACAAAGCCTGATGATCATGGCTATTATCGGCTTTTTTGGAGTGGCTGGGATACACCGGTTGGTAACAGGTGAAACCGCCCTGGGCATTTTGTACCTGTTTACTGTTGGATTTTGTGGTGTGGGTACCATCATTGACCTAGTAAATATTAAAAGACTGACATTGGAATTTAACCAGAAGAAAGCGATTGAAGCGGCACAGATGGTGCGTATGATGGGGTGATTTCAATCAAAGTTTTGTAAAGCCTTGCTAATTCATTTTTCTTTTGCCAACAAGGCAGGGATGCTGCTATCTAATTGGCGTTTGTTTTGCAGTCTACAGATCATGATACGTTACCTGGTACTATTTGTTGCATTATTTCAATTGATTGCCTGCGATAACCTGGCGCAGGATTCGGACAAACCTGTAAACAAAAGAGCACAGAGCTATTCGTATAGCTGCATTGACAGCGGGGTGGCCGCCAAACCAATGAGCCGAAAGCTGGAGAAGGCCGGTGACCTGATCCGCAACCTCGGTGTTTCCCGCAAATCCATCACGGATAGTGTGCAAACAGCTTATGGGCTAATGTTTCATCAACAAATGCTCCAGGAAGGAGAGTTTAAATTGGTTAATGATGCTGCTCTGAAAACAAAACTTACCAAAGTGATGAACGATTTATTGAGTGTGAGGGAAGATCCTTCACATATTCAATATGCCATCTATGCTTTGAAGGATACCATGATCAATGCCTTCACTTTTGGTGGCCGTATTTACATCACCTCAGGCATGCTGGAAAAATGCAAGGGCAAGGATGATTTGCTGTATGCCATTATAGGGCATGAAATAGGTCATTCAGAAATGGGACATATTAAGTCAACCATCCAGGAGATGGAATTGTCGACAAAGGTGTTTGGTGAGCAAACCGGGGCTACCGTATTTGAACTGAAAAAATTTCTCACGGCTTCCTTCAATCAAAAGAATGAGCTGGAAGCAGATTATTATGGCATCAACCTTACCAACGAATTGGGTTATGATGTCTGCACTGCCGTTTCCTTCTGGATAGAAATGGCAAGTCATGAGAACCGCTATAATGAACTGGAAGATTTCTTTCGTACGCACCCCTTTTCTTCTTTACGTGCAGAGTGCCTGATGAATCATATACGTACCAATTTTGGAAAAGACTGCGGTTTGGATAAAAAGCAATTGTTGCCACAGGTGGTCAAATGAAAAAATTAGACTCCCCGGTTCATTGTAAGGGAACGGGGCAGTAAATCCTTGATGATATTGTAGAATCTTCAAAGCTCAATCACAGTGTTGAATGGTACATTTAATGCCTGTTTATGGCTGTCTTTGTTAACCTGGTTAACGTAGGGCTCCCCCTGGATGTGAAATACATCCGCTTATCCTCTTAAACCGGGGCTGCCATTGAAAAATAGTAACTTTATAGTACTAAATCTATGGTGATGAATCAACACATTGTTTCGAGGATCGCCATCTATATCTTAGCTATAGCAATGATCGTTTTTGGAATTCAACATTTCCTCCACCCTTACGATCTGCTGGTCAAAGTCCCTGATTTCTTGCCCGGAGGCATAGCCTGGGTTTACCTGGTGGGAACCGCTTTTATTTTAGCGGCCATTTCCTTCATGACCAACATTTGGGTGAAAACTGCTGCCTACCTGTTGGCCCTGATGCTATTTAGTTTTGTTCTCACTATTCACCTGCCCAATTTTATGGATACGGCAGATAAGGCTTATCGCCAAATGGCCCTGTACAATTTACTCAAGGACTCTGCACTGGCTGCCTTTGCGCTTTACATTGCCAGCAATGCACGACATCAGCGCATACTGGAGAATGTGGAAGAAGTGAAGGAACGTGAGGAGCGTTTTGAATTGGTGGAACAATAGCTAAGTAAAAACAGCGACATCCTGCTAAGTAAGGAAGTGCCTTACCTTAAGAGCCATTATATGTAGGTAAAAGGAAATTGGCCCTGGTTGGGAGCTTTCAATGAATTAAAAAGCCCGGTGGTGCCGGGCTTTTTTTATCAGATCTATTTCAGCTTCTTCAATTTTTTCAGGTCATCCGTACCTGCCTTCTTCACACTGATGGCAAAGCCTCCGCTTGCTGCCAGTTTTTGTTTCAGCTTCGATTTGCTGGTCACAATGGTTTTATAAATATGATAGCTCTGTGGATTGGTGATGTAATGCGCATCCTTACCATCTTCATAGATAGTAGCTACATAAGATGTATTGGGGTCCAGGAAACTAAAGTCCACTAAACTGGTACGAGGATTCTCATCGGTGATACCACCCACATACCAATCATCCTTGCCCTTGGCTTTACGGGCAATGGTGATGTAATCTCCTGGTTCAGCGCCGAGGATCTTTGTATCATCCCAGTCTACAGCCACATCTTCGATGAACTGAAAAGCATCAGGGAAGCGCTCGTAGTTTTCCACCAGGTCAGCTGCCATCTGCAATGGGCTGTACATGGTAACATATAAAGCGAGCTGTTTTACCAGCGTGGTTTTTACAAAGCGTTTATCTCCTTTTTCATAATAGTCCAACCTTGTCTGGAAGATGCCGGGCGTGTAATCCATAGGTCCACCCATCAGGCGTGTGAATGGCAGGATGGTAGTATGCTCAGGATTGTTGCCACCAAAGGTTTCAAACTCCGTTCCTCTTGCTGCTTCCGCTGCAATGGAATTGGGGTAGGTACGGTTCAACCCTGTAGGATGCACCGACTCATGTGAATTCACCATGATCTTATAGGTGGCTGCTTTTTGTATGGCCCTGTTATAATGGTCTATCATCCACTGGCTATAGTGATGCTCGCCACGGGGAATAATATTGCCTACATAACCAGATTTTACTGCATTATAGCCATGATTCACCATGAAACGGTAAGCAGTATCCATCAACCTGTCGTAGTTGGTGGCTGATGAAGAAGTTTCGTGGTGCATGATGATCTTAACACCTTTAGAGTCCGCATATTTGGTAAGCATGTCCACATCGAAATCAGGATAGGGCGTTACAAAGTCAAACACATATTCTTTGGAATGACCAAACCAGTCTTCCCATCCCTGGTTCCATCCTTCTACCAGCACGCCATTGAGGCCATGCTTAGCCGCAAAGTCAATGTATTTTTTTACATTGGCATTGTTGGCGCCATGGGTTTTGTTGGGTTTCATTTTTGAATAATCACTGATACCCAGGTGCACATTATTGGTATCGGCATAGCTCCAGGACCCTCGTCCAGGTACAAACATCTGCCACCATACACCCACATATTTTACTGGTTTTATCCAATCAGTCGAAGCATATTTTGTAGGCTCATTCAAATTGAATATGAGTTTAGAAGCCAGTATTCCTTCTGCATGTGGGGAGACTACTACTGTACGCCATGGTGTATGAAAAGGTGTTTGTATATAACCTTTATTGCCCTGTGCATCAGGAGTGAGGTGGGTTTTCAGGATAAAGTTTTTATCATCCAAAGTCACATTCATTCCTGCATAACCCAATAGCGCCGCTTCATGAATATTCACATACAGACCATCATTGGTCTTCATCATGAGCGGAGTTTGCAATCCCATTGGGATGAGGGTCTGAGATGCATTGCCATCGTAGCTTTTGTCAAACAGTTTTGAAACCTCTGATAGCTTAGATGTAGTATAACTGTATTCTTCCGTATCATAATCACCCGGTATCCACCAGGTCTTATTATCGCCCGATAGAGCGAATTGCGATTCCTCCTCTTTGATAACAAAATAATTCAGGTTCTTTTGCTGCGGGAATTCATACCGGAATCCCAGGCCATCATTAAAAACCCTGAAGCGTACAACCAATTGCCTGTTGGCAACTCCTGGTTGTGCCAGTGTCACTTCCAGTTCATTGTAATTGTTGACAATTGTTTTAAACTCTCCCATCACCGGGTGCCAGCTTTCATTGAAAGAAGAGGTCTTTTGATTTGCCTGTACAAATCCTGAAATAAATGATGGCACATCAACGGTTGACAATCCCAACTTACTGGGTTTGATAACAGCAGCGCCTTTATAGTTCAACTGGTAATAGGGTACACTGTCTTTAACAGAAAACTGCAACTGCAGTTGTCCATCAGGTGAGGTAATGGATTGGGCCATAACCATACTGCCTGTTAGCATCAGCAACAAGAAAAAAGAAAAAGCTTTATTCATTTGGAAATGTTTAATTGGAAGGCGTTATTAAGAATGCAAATAAAAAGTACTTAGGGCAATAAAACTATGACCCCAGGCATTTTCCTCCTGTAATTTCCATTCAGCTTTTGGCCCATTGCAATGGCTAACTATTACCCGGTCATGCCTTGTGACAGGCGCGAAAATTATTTCTCTTCTTTTGTGGAAGTTTTTTCTTTACCCTCATCCAGGGGTTCAAGTCTTTCATTGGGATCTACGAAGCCTCTCAGCTCTGTAAGGTTGGGATCTGCTTTTTCCTGGTGACTGGGATTGGGCATTTTAGGTTCTTCTTTACCTACTGTTGTTTTATCGTCCTTTTGCATACAATTCTTTTTAATGATAGATGAGTTAAAGGATAAAACACTTAAAAAATCATTCCAGATTGCTTTGATGGAAAATATACACGAGTGGTAAGGGAAGATAAAACATGAAGACTCAATGCATTATATTCAAAATGACGATATTATATCTAAACAAGTAAAAAGATCAGTTATACCTGGCCTTTAAAATAAATGTCCTGGAATCCAAGTATCGACTGTTTGAATTGTAACCAGGAAGTTTTTTTGTCAGAATCATTATTGTCCGAAATAAAGCTGATTTTTTCACTGGCTTCCTTTAGAAGTTTTTTCAGATCAAGGTTGCCTGAAATCACCGCTTCGCCACAATTGGATTTTACTTTATTGAACAATATTTCCATATCTGCTCTTTCCTTTCCTGCATCTATAGGTGTATTATTCCAAAGCCTGTTTTGAATATCTTTCAGGTAGGTTGTTAAGGCCTTTAAGCTCAATGATGCTTTAGAAGAGCTAAAGCTCGTTATCAATGCAAAGGTTACTAAGGCCAGTGTGATAAGTAATAAGATGATTTGAAAGGGGGTTATCATAAATAGATGTTGTTGATTACATTCCTTGAATTGCTTTTTCCATTCAGTAATTTGATCATTCATTATGTTGTTCAAACTATTTGGTTTTTTGAACTGGTGATCAATGTCAGGTTAGTTTGTTTTGAAGGTATTCAGCCATTTGCTCCCTGAAATCAATATTATTTTCACTACAGCTGAATAGCGATCCAATATTGGCCAGGGGAAGGGTGCCTGATGAAATAGCGGCTGCCAGCAAAGGATTTGCCTCCACCCAATTCTCATTCATACTATTATATTTCATAAAGGAGATCAGCATTTCCTGCTTGTACGTACCAGGAAAGTGTGCAGTACCTGCATTAATGTCTTCAATGTCATCTTCAATCATTGGAAAGTTATACGAATTGAACTGATCAGTGTCTTTGACTAAAAACCTTGGATATTCGAACATACAATTGCGTAAATAGTAATAAAAAAAGATATGGCTACAATGCGGAAACCAGGGATGAGAACATCACAAGGTAGACCTATCTCCTCTATTACTGGTATTTGTTTTATTGTAATTGTCCTCCCTGCTTAATTTGAGAATATGTACTGACAAAGCAATGCCTTAACACCTGCTTCGTGGTAATAGAACTATCTTTCCAGTTGCATTTTTCTTGCGTACAAAAGGTTGATAAATACTGATTTAACACAAGAAATCGCATTGCTTGCTGTAACTACCGGAGACGGGTTCTTCTATGAATGGTCATTTCCTCTATACAGCTGTGCGCATTAAAGGAAAGAATACTAATGGTAGATCCAAAAGACATACGACCAGGTAATATGGTGTTAAGGGTAACAGGCAAAGATGTAACCGGCAAATCCTTTTTTGAATATACACCAGTAGCAATAGATGAATATTTCTTCACCTGGGCTAAGTATTGCTTTCCTATAAAATTAACCCCTGACCTTTTAAGTAAATGTGGCTTTGTATTTAATAAAAATGTTTGGTATATCAATCCTGCCCATTTCAGTTGGGAATATGACACGCCATTCCTGAGTTGGAATCCAAAAGAAGGTTGGTTTTTAAAAGACCTGAAGTTATTATACCAACCTGTTTATTTACACAAGCTTCAAAACCTTTATTATAATTTGACTGGCAAGGAACTTGTAATAGATCCTATGCTTTTTCAAAATATAGATATTATCGGCCCTATAAATTTTGCAGGAAAAGTTATTTCAAAAGCACCACCACGGCCGCTTTTATAATAGATGGTTGTTATTATTGTAGAGCCTCATCTACCAGTGATTTTAATTCCCTGTACTTTTCGTTTCTTCCCTTGTTCTTCAGGTTATAGGTCATCAAAAAAGCTGCATAGTGTTTTTCGTTGTCAAGCCATGGGAAGGAACCAAAGAGTCCGGGACTGCTAACAGATTTGGTAGTTTTAGATCCCTTTGGCTGGTCCATGATCCACTCACCATAGCCATAACCAAATCCCCCTGCTTCGGAAGGAGAATAGGCGATCTTCACTCCTTCTTTTAACCGGTTCACCTGCATTTCATTGATGCTTTTTTCGCTCAATATCCTTTTGCCATTGAACATTCCTTTGTTTAGAATCATAACGAGGAAGTTCATATAATCTATGGGTGTGCTGTACGCACCGCCCGCCGGTAGTGCCACCTTGTTTTTCCCAAAATCTGTATTCGTCATACCAAGTGGTTTTGCTATGCGTTCGGCAAACAGGGTTTCAAAGCTTTTGCCACTGATCTTTTCCAGGACAGCACCTGCTATCTGAAGGCCAGCATTGCTATAATGAAAAACGGAACCCGGTTGTCCTTCCATTGACAGGTCTGCCAATAGCTCAATGGCTTCATCCATAGTTTGTATTTGCTTCATCCCGGCCAGGCTTTCCTTCAATGGAGGAGCATTGATGCCTGTAAGTTGCGACAGGCATTGGCTAATGGTAATACCACCTTTTCCATGCGCGGTCAACACTGGTAAATACCTGCCCACGGTGTCTGAAAGTGTAAGGCTTCCATCATCAATAAAGGTCATCACCAGTGCTGCGCTTAGCCATTTGCTGCAACTGGCAATTGGTTGCCTGGTGTTCACATCATAATCTTCTATATTGGCATTTTTGCCCTGTCGCCGGGCAATCAACCGGTTGCCCAGTTTTTGTTTGGGGCTCATTTTATTCACGGCTTTGGAATAGACTATTTGTCCACCTTTATAAATCAATAGCATCGAGCGTCCACCCAATGCCGGGGTATTTTCTTCCATCCAGTTATCGAGTTTTTTGAATGACTGGGCCTGGGTATGTATGGCCAGGAGAGCAGGTATGATTAGAAAAAGGGCGTAATGCCTGTATTGTTTTGGATGCATGGCCGTATGACTAAGCAGTGGTTGAAAGGTTTATTGATGGGAAACTATTGCCAACAATTTTAAAAATTCCTGTGATGGAATCATTAACTTAAAATATTGAAATATAACGTGAAAGGCTATCCGTTCTTTGTTGTTAAGGCAATTATAAAAACTAGTTTCACATGCTGGCATAGCTTTTACTTCAATGATTATATGAACACCTTATTCCCTGTTGCGCCTGAGTTTCCACCTGGGTTTCACTATTATCCTGATTTTATCAATGAAGCTGAAGAGGCGAAGTTAGTTTCTGCCATAAGAGAAACACCATTGCATACTTTTCATTTCCAGGGCTATGAAGCGAAGAGGAAGGTGGCCAGTTTTGGCTATGACTGGAGCTTTGAAAAACGAGTGCTGTCAAAAGGAAAGGAAATCCCGCAAAGCTTTTCCTGGGTAGTTCAGAAAGTTGCTGCATTCATGGATATAACCCCTGATCATTTTGCAGAACTGCTGGTGACTGAATACCCCTTGGGTTCCGTGATCAACTGGCACCGGGATGCTCCGCCATTTGATATTATTGCGGGCATTTCATTACATACCGATTGTGTGTTTCGCCTGCGACCACAGGAAAAAGCCAAACAAAACAGGAAGTCTGTTATTTCATTTACTGTTCAAAGGCGTTCATTGTACATCATCCAGGGAACAGCCCGAACTGAATGGCAACATAGCACCTCGCCTGTAAAAGAAGTCCGTTATTCTATTACATTGCGCAGTTTGAAGTCACCAGTATGATACCCGGTTATCGTTTGACGAGGCTGTAGCCTGCATTAATGCCAAAATAGCTAATAGTACCACCTCCCGGGAAGCCTGCCTGGTAGCGTAATCCCAGGTCTAAACGGCTGACTTTGACACCTGCGCCCAAGCCGAGCGTGAACCCGGAATCTGAACTTTTTGTTGTTGTGCTGGTACCACCATTATCCACTTTCGTTTTAAAGTGGTACAATCCCAGGCCAGCCTGCGGATGCGCATAAAATAAGGACCAGTTGTATTTATATCCTATAAGCAAGGGGATGATGGAAGTTTTAATTTTTTCATTAGCAGGAGGTGTCTTGAACGTAAACGTATTGTACCCGGTGGTAAAAGAAACCTGTCCTGATTCACCTACACCCAACAGTCCCTGGACCCATCCGCCAACACCTGTTTTATAAGAATTAAAATCACCGGTAGGAAAGGCAGCTTCCACACCTAAAAGAAAGTCATAGGTTCCGCGTTGGGCTTTTGCTGAGATAGATAAGCTTGAGCTAATTAGCAGCAGGAGTAAAAATTTATTCATAAGTAGTTTTTTGTTTATGAGTTGCAAAAAAAGGACCACTGATAAGTTTATTATTTTCTTCAGTCTTATAATTCTTATTATCCTTTATTTCTTTTCAAAAACAATACGGAAGTGATCCATCAATTCCCTTTCAAAACATTTTTGATTGGCCTTATGCCTGAATACCTGCAGCTTGTACCTGAACTCTTTGTTTTTAATGAAACTGGGTAATAATTTCAGGTATAGTGCATATTTCTCCAGGCTGAATTGCCTGATACGCTTTCTCCATTGTTTGGTGGTTTCAATATAGTCAAGCCGGCCGCTGCTGTAATCAATTACGTTAAAGAAAGGTGCGGCAGTATCAAAGATCATTTCCTTTCCATAAGGTAGCCAGGAACCAGGGAAGTGGTCCGTCATCAACCTGATAAGAAAAGCATCAGACCCCGGCGCTGCATTTGCATCCAGTACATCCACTGGTATCATATTCTTTCCCCATGCCATGGTTTGAAGGTAAAATCTTCCTTTTGGGGGCAACAGGTTATAAACCCTTTCAAAAAAATCATGGTAGATCTTTTCCTGTTTACCCTCCTGGTATTCTGCGTAGGAACAAAAATGTTCAAAGGCTCCCACAGAAACGATGGCATCAAAGGTTCCAAGATCTCCAGGCTGAATAGAACGTGCATCTTTGATATGTACATCAAATCCATTTTTCCTGCATGCCTTATACTGTCCTTCGGAGAAGGTAAGGCCTGTAGCTACTGCTCCCCGTTTAGTGATATAGGCCAGGAAGGGCCCCCAGCCACAGCCCATATCCAGTACCCTGCTGCCCTTTCCAATATGAAGTTGTTCCGCCATATAACCATGCTTGGCCGCCTGGGCTTCTTCCAGCGAAAGCTTAAAATTTCCATTGTACATGGCGCCGCTAAAGTCTGCCGTTTCGCCCATGCTTTGGCGGAATATGCGGTCCATGGTGGAATAGGTAAAATCTATATCCTGTTGAGTAGCCATATGTAATTATTTTATTCGTCTTCAACAGGGAGATAAAGGAAAGAATAGTATAAGTTACAGCTTTTGTAATGAATAGTCATTAGCAAATTGAAGGGCTAACTACTTCTTTTGCGATAGCTTATAATAGCCCATGTGTTCAGTACAATAGCAAACCCGAAAACAGTAATTATATGCCTGGTGATATCAGAAAGATCACTCCCTTTTAATACGACAAGGCGCATAACTTCAATAAAATAGGTCACAGGGTTGAAGCGGGTAAACCACTGAGCCCAAATGGGCATACTTTCTATGGGAGTATATAGACCTCCCAACAAGATGAATACCATGAACAAAAAGAAAGTGATCAGCATGGCCTGTTGTTGAGAAGATGCAAAACTGGATATGAGTAAGCCAAAACCCAGCACAGCCAGCAGGTACACTGCCGCAAAAACATAAATAGTGAAAAGGCTGCCAACGGGCACTATGCCATAAAGCAACCAGGCGATGAACAATCCTATGGATAATATGATAATACCTAAAAACCAGAATGGTATCAGCTTACCCAAAATGAAATGGTATTTCTTTATGGGCGTTACATTGATCTGCTCTATAGTCCCTACTTCCTTTTCCTTTACAATGTTGAGACAGGTAAGGAAGGAGCCGACAATAGTTACCAGCATCACCAGGATACCCGGTACCATGAAGAACTTGTAGTTCAAGAGGGGATTGTACCAATTGGAAGGCCTGATGTCTATATTAACTTCAGGATTGAAGCGGGGCAGCTGAATCCATTTGCTGCGAACTTCATTATTAAAATCATGAATGATCGATTGCAGGTAAGAGGCTCCCAGTCCTGCTTTAACTCCATTGATGGCATCAATGGATAAAAGCAGCGTAGCTTCATTTTCCCTCACCAGGTCTTTTTCAAAGTGAGCCGGTATTTCCAGGATGATATCAGCCCTGTTCTTTTCAATATCCACCAGGGCTTCTTTATAGGAACTGGTGTACTGGTCCAGTAAAAAATAACCGGAAGATGTGATCTTTGAGATCATCTGCCTGGTGTAACTGCTATGGTCATGATCGATAACGGCCAGCTTTATATTCCGCACTTCATAATCAGCAGCCCAGGGTAGCAGCAATAATTGAAGTATGGGCACCACGAAGATCACGCGCAGGATGGCCGGGTTCCGGAAGATCTGCCGGAATTCTTTTTCCAGTAAAAAACGGAGTGTTCTCATGCCAGCCTTGTTTTAAAATTTTTCAGGCTTGCCAGCAAAAGCATGACTGCCATTCCACCCAGTATCACTGTTTCTTTCCAAACGGCAGATAGTGGCAACCCCTTGATCATAACTGCCCGTACCACCTGGTAAAACCAGCGGGCAGGGAAAATATTGGACGCTACCTGCAAAGCTTTTGGCATGTTTTCAATGGGGAATAAAAAACCACTGAGCATTATAGTGGGCAGTAATAAACCGGTAAGAGATATGAACATGGCCATCATTTGGGAATCCGTCGCTGTAGATATCAATAAACCAAAAGAAAGGCAGGTGATGGTGAACAAAATGCTTTCACTCATTAACAGCAACAGGCTTCCGCGAATGGGCACCTCAAGTACAAAATAACTCAGTAACAATATGCTGATGATATTGATTATGGATATAATAAGGTATGGAACGGCCTTGGCAACGATGACTTTAATGGGTGATACCGGCGATACCAGCAATACTTCCATGGTGCCTGTTTCTTTTTCCCTTACTACAGTTATGGCTGTCATCATGGTGCACACCAGCATCAGGATCATGGAAATGACACCGGGCACAAAGCTGTAAGTGCCTTTCTGCTGCGGATTATAGAGCATCCGCACCCTCGTTTGAATGGTATATGGATATTTCCTTTCCTGGTTATAGCGGTTTTGGAAATCCATAATGATGTTGCCGGCATAATTGGTGAGCGTGGTAGCCACGTTGGGATCTGAAGCATCTGCTATGATCTGTATTTGTGGATTGTGCACATGCTGTAACTGGCTTTCAAAGGAGGGAGGGAAAACCAGGATCAGCTTTGCCTTGCCTTTGTGAAATATGTCCTCAATTTCATTATAGCCATGAATTTCAGCAGCAAGGTCAAAATAACGACTGGTTTCCATTTCATTCGTGATCTCTCTTGTAGCGTTGTCTTTGGAAAAATCAAGCACCGCAAAGCGGGCGTTCTTGACCTCGGTAGTCAGTGCAAAGCCAAAGATCATGATCAGGGCTATGGGCATGCCTAGCAGTATGAGCAGGGTTTGCCTGTCTCGCAGGATATGGTGAAATTCCTTCCGTACAAATGATAAAAACTGTTTCATACTTGTTTATCCCATTTACGTTCAACCCCAATTGTTAGAACATGTTATGCTGTTTTTACTTCATCGCCATTTCTTTTTGCTTTGCGTGCCAGTTGCAGGAACACTTCATTCATGCTCGACGCATTATAGGTTTGTTTTAATGCAGATGGTGTGTCCAGTGCTTCTATTCTGCCATCCACCATAATGGTCACCCGGTTGCAATATTCTGCTTCGTCCATATAGTGGGTAGTTACAAATACGGTGATGCCTGTGGCTGCAGCCTCGTAAATAAGGTTCCAGAATTCACGACGGGTTACGGGGTCAACTCCACCCGTTGGCTCATCAAGGAATACAATACGTGGCTCGTGAAAAACAGCCACAGAGAAGGCCAGCTTTTGTTTCCATCCAGGTGGTAAGGAGCCTACCAGTTTATTTGCCTGGTCTTCCAGGTGCAGTTGATGCAGCAACCTGGCCGTTTTATCTTTAATGAAGGCATCGCTTTTTCCATAGATACCCGCATAAAACCGGATATTTTCTTTGATGGTCAGGTCCTCATAAAGGGAGAACTTCTGGCTCATATATCCTATGTTTCTTTTCAGGCCTTCCGTTTGTTTATACACATCAAATCCTGCAACAAAGGCCTTCCCCGAAGTGGGCATCGATAAGCCACAGAGCATGCGCATGGCAGTGGTCTTGCCTGCACCATTGGCACCGAGAAATCCAAAGATCTCACCCCTCTGTACCTCAAAGGAGATCGCATCTACTGCGGTAAAGTCACCAAAGCGTTTGGTCAGCTGCTCAACGTGTATGATAGATTGTTCATTCATGCCGGTATTGCATTAGTTGCATGAAACAATCCTCAATAGAAGGAGGGACAGTTTGAATGTAAATTTCTGTATGTCCCTTGCTTGCAAGGAATGATTCCATATTGACAAGTGAATAACCATCCTTCATAACTGCATGGTGGCTCTCTCCGAAAGAATACACATCTTCTATTTCTTTAAAGGAGCGCAGATCCTGTAACAATCGAAACATATCGGCTGACCTGACAGCAAGGATAGTTTTTTTGAAAGAATTCCTGATCTCACCGGGGGTGCCAGTGGTCATAAATCTTCCTTCCTGCATTAAGGTTACCCGGTCGCAAAGGGAGGCTTCGTCCATATAAGGCGTTGAAACCAAAATGGTGATCCCCTGGGCTTTTAGTTTACTGAGC
Organism: Flavisolibacter ginsengiterrae DSM 18136; assembly: GCF_059568575.1. NCBI lineage: Bacteria > Pseudomonadati > Bacteroidota > Chitinophagia > Chitinophagales > Chitinophagaceae > Flavisolibacter > Flavisolibacter ginsengiterrae. The sequence continues at coordinate 146,342 of NZ_JCANTR010000013.1, read as the reverse complement.
ATATCCCAGAACTCTTTTCTTGACACTGCATCCACCCCAGTTGTGGGCTCATCCAAAAACAATACGACGGGTTTGTGGATAAGGGCGCAACAAAGCGCCAGCTTTTGCTTCATACCCCCGGATAACTTTCCGGCCCTGCGTTTTTTAAAAGGTTCTATCTGCACATAGATATCCCTGACAAGATCATAGTTTTCGGCAAGGCTGGTTTTAAAAAGCGTGGCAAAGAATTCCAGGTTTTCTTCCACTGACAGGTCCTGGTACAAAGAAAACTTCCCCGGCATATAGCCCACCTTATTGCGAATAGCCTTATAGTCTTTTACAATGTCCGAACCATCAACCGTGGCAGTTCCTTTATCGGGAAGCAACAGGGTGGTCAGCATGCGAAATAGGCTGGTCTTACCTGCACCATCAGGACCAATGATGCCAAATAGTTCACCCCGCGACACTTCAAATGATACATTGCGGACAGCTTCAACAGAAGCTTTTCCGCTTTTATAGTGTTTGTGCAACCCATAGGCTTGTACAGCACTCATGGCGCCGGGGTTGGAAATTTTACCTCCCCATACATGCCAATTTTCAGGTAGCCGTCATTGGGCACCCTTATTTTCACCGCATATACCAGGTTGGCCCTTTCTTCTTTTGTCTGGATGGTCTTTGGAGTAAATTCTGCCTTGTCTGATATCGATGTTATGGTTCCCTTATACATGCGATAACCTCCTTTGCCATCGTCAATACCCACATTCACCTGCTGGTTGAGCCTTAGTTGTGAAAGCTGGCTCCCTGTTACATAGGCTCTTAGTGTCATTACAGAAAGGTCCGCTATCTTATATAAGGGCTTACCGGCCGTGGTTACCTCTCCCTGTTCGGCGTATTTGGTGAGCACTATGCCGTTGGTGGGGTTGGTGATCCTTGCCCTGGATAATTGTTCTTCCACCAGCGCCACCTGTTTCTCCAGGGGTGCTTTTTCACTTAGGATACCTCGGTTCTGCGTGGCTACATTGGAACGTTGCACGGATATCTGCTGGCGGGTCACTTCCATCTGCCGTTTGGTAACCTCTATTTGAGAATTGATATCATCCAGTTGCTTGCCGGTGGCGGCATCAGCTTTGACCAGGCGTTCTATCCTTTCTTTTTCATGTGCCAGGTTCTTTAATTGCGCCTGTTGAACCGCTAACTGGTTATTGAGCAATTGTACCTGCGGGACTACGGTTTGTGTTTTTTCTGAAAGGGAATGAATGGTGGCATTGACCTGGGCTTTTTGCAGCGACAGGGAACTGGAATCAATGGTACCCACCACTTGTCCCTGGGCCAGTGAATCGCCTTCATTTACTGAAAAATTCAGTAGCTGCCCGTTAACCAGTGATGACACCACCACTTCGTCGGCTTCAAAACTACCCGAGGCATCAAATTCCTTTTTGTTGGAATGACAGGAGAAAATGAAGGGAATCAGAGATAAAAAAACAATACGCTTCATAAAAGCCAGTTTATAATTTACCTGATATGATTAGATAGTTTACCTGTGCCTGCAGCCATTGTAATTCATGAAGGATCATTGCCTGGCGCGCACTATCTTCTGCATTCACCTGGATCAGGAAATCATTCGAGGTGATTACAGCATTTTCCAATTGGGCCTTTGCCGATTCTGTCACCTGGCGGCGGAGCTCTATGATCTCCTTATCTGTGGCCAGCAAAGCTGCATACTTATCTATATCTGCCTGCTGTTGCAGCAACTGCGACCTGGTATTCAATAAAAATGTCTGCTTTTGAAGGTCAATAGTTTGCTGGCTGATGACTGCCAGCTTTTTTTCCCTGCCCGCTGTATACAGGCCACCCAATGGCCAGTTTACCTTAAAGCCAGCTATGTAGAAGGGTTTAAATTCATTGGAAAGCAGGTTAAGCCCCGGCTTTCCATAGCCACCCTGGAAAAAAGCATTGGCCTTTGGCAGGTTCCTTGACCGGATCAGATTTCTTTGCCCCGCCACCAGGTCTGACTGGCTTTGAAACAATTGTAATTCAGGCCGCAGCAGCAAGGTATCAGCAACCCAGGTCCCGGGAGGTTTTTGCAGGTGAAAGTTTACTGGTAATGGCTGCCCGATGTAAATGGAAAGCATTTCCAGCAATCCTTTCCTGGCAGCAGTTATTTCCAGGTTCTTTTGCTTCACTTGCAGCCGTTCTGCCTGTAACACCAATAGGTTGGAGCGCAACATTGTTCCGTTCTGCACCTGGGGTTCCACTTTGGCTATGCCTGCCTGGATGTTTTTTGATACCAGCTCATTCTGTTTCAGTAGTTCTTCCTGCAATAACACATTAAAGTATAGCTGGTTGATCCTGGTCTTCAGTCCATATAACTCCACCTCTACTTTATTTTGCTCCACAGCCGTATTGAGTTGCTGTATCTCTTTTTGCGTTTTTACCATTCCACCGTCGTATACCAATTGTTCCACCCCGGCTACCACGCGGTATTGGTCCTTTCCCGGAGAAGGAATGCTGAATCCAGGGAAAGGCAGTGAAAGGCCTGTGACCTCTGATTGGTAGGTGGCCTGCCCATTGATGGTTGGCTGTGGCAAATAGGCGGTACTGATATTCCGGAGGTTAAGTTTTTCCGTTAATTGAACCAGTTCTTTTTGTCCCAGCAGGGGATAGTGACTTTGGGCCAATTGAATGGCCTGGGACAATGAAAGGCTATCCCTGTCCTGTGCATCCATCAACCGGGGCGCCAGGATAAACATCACCAATGGCACCATTTTCATTAACCAAGACAACCATTTTGCTATCAAAGGCATACCATCAGTTTTTAATAGATTCTATAATAAGTTGGGGCACCAGCTTTTTCCTTTCCTCCATCAATGCCCTGAAATTTTTAGCCTCCATACCTGTGATCAGTTGAATCATGGGGGAGGCGAGGAAGGGGAATATGCAGAGGGACAGGGTGTTCAATAACAATTGCAGCGGGTCTATATCTTTAATGATACCTGCTTTTTTCTCCTTTTCTATCTGCAGTAATAACTTTTCAACTGGCGGCCTGTACTGCCCAAAACTTTTTTCAGGAAGGCCTGGGGCTGCCGGTTTACTTCATTTAAGATAAAAATGGGAACATAGGGTGTTTTGATCTCCTGGCTTATATAGGTTTCGCAAAACTTTTCGATTTTAACGAAAAGCGGATCATCAGATTGGAAGATGGTAAATATCCTTGGAAGCATGGAGGAGGCTACTTCCAGGAAGATATGCTCAAACAGTTTGTCTTTACTACGGAAATAATAATGGAGTAAGGCCTTATTGATGCCTGCCTCATCGGCAATATCCTGCATCCTGGCCCCATCCATTCCCTTGTTCAGAAAGACTTTCCGGGCTGCTAACAGGATCTTTTCTTCGGTTGACTGGTCCCTGGTATTAACCATAAGATTTAACCAATTGGTTAACGAAGTTACTATTGAAAACCAAAACAATGAATCATTGCCTGAGTGTAATTGTTTCAAAAAGGATATTATTCTAATTTAACTATCTTTCCTATGCGTTAGAATGGCTGAAAACCATTGATAATACTGCCATTGAAGTTTAGTAATAGTGTAACGCATAAGGGACTTATTTTTACAAGCCAGGGAAGACCCCGGTTATAGCATTATGCTGGACGAAAAAATTCATATAGACCGTGAAAGTTACCGGCTCCTGGTACAAAGCGTAGAGGATTGTGCCATATTCATGATGGATGTTGATGGCCATATCATCAGCTGGAATAAGGGGGCTGAGCATATTAAAGGATATACTGCTGAGGAGGTGATAGGAAAACATATTTCACTGTTCTATACTTCTGAAGAAATTGAAAAGAATGAACCGGGTCGCAGTCTTGAACTTGCCAGGCAATTGGGCCAGTTTGAAATAGAGGGTTGGAGGGTAAGAAAGGATGGCTCCTTGTTCTGGGCCAATGTGGTTTTTACAGCCTTAAAGGATTCACAGGGAAAATTGGTGGGCTTTGGAAAGGTAACGAGAGATTCTACCCGCAGGCACAATGCGGAGGAAGAGATACAACGCCTCAATGCACAATTGGAGAACCGCCTGCAAAAAAGTCAATCTGAGACCTCCCTCTATAAATATGCTATTGACGAGTCTTCTATAGTAGCCATTACTGACCAAAAAGGTATTATAAGACATGTCAATGATAATTTTTGCAAGATCTCGAAATATACCCGAGAAGAATTATTAGGCCAGGATCACCAGATCATTAATTCCGGGTACCACCCTAAAGAATTCATTCGGGATCTATGGGTAACTATAGCCAATGGGGGCATCTGGAGGGGAGAGTTAAAGAACAAGGCTAAGGATGGAACATTCTATTGGGTTGACACCACCATCGTTCCTTTCCTGAATGAACAAGGAAAACCTTATCAATATTTGGCTATCAGGTCAGATATTACCCAACGCAAACTGGCAGAAGAGGAGATCTTACAGATCAACGAGGACCTGGAAAATAAGGTTACGGAAAGAACCCTTGAGCTGACCGAAGCATTAAAGAGAGAACAGGAATTAAGTGAAATGAAATCTCGTTTTGTTTCCCTGGCCTCTCATGAGTTTCGCACCCCTTTAAGCGCCATACTTTCCAGCATTTCACTGGTGGACCACTATAAATCTGCTGACCAGGAGGACAAGCGGAAAAAACATATCGACCGTATTAAGGCCTCTGTTCGTAATCTTACAGATATACTGGATGATTTTCTATCCCTGGATAAACTGGAACAGGGCAAGACTGAAGTGATTTGCCAGGATATCAGTATTCAGCCTTTCATCAAAGACATCGTGGAAGAAATGGAAGGCATGGTGAAGAAAAAAAGCCAAAGGATTCATGTTGACTTCAATGGCCCAGAAGAAGTGTACCAGGACAAAAAGATCTTACGCAACATATTGCTCAACCTGCTTTCCAACGCGGTCAAATACTCCCCTGAGAGCAAGGATATTTTTATAGCAGTAAATGAAAAAGGTGACCAGGCCATTTTTTCAGTCAGGGATGAGGGTATCGGTATTCCTGAAGAAGCGCAGAAAGAACTTTTCGGCAAATTCTTCAGGGCCAGTAATGCCTATGCCATACAGGGAACCGGCCTGGGTTTGAATATTGTAAAAAAATATGTTGAGCTTTTAGGTGGCGATATCTCATTTGTAAGTAAAGAAAACGAAGGTTCAACTTTTACAGTGGAGATCCCCAAAGTCAACGACTAATCTTTCTCCCATATGTGCTTTTTCTTCCCATAAAAGTATTCCTGCGATACGGAAGCTCCCAACAAATTCTTAAAAGCCCGTTTTACTGTCCATAGTTACATAAAAGGCTGATTAAACTCATTATTTTCTCCTCCCGCGAAAGTTAGTTTTGTTTCTGTGAATAATATTCTGATCATAGAGGATAACAGGGAGGTTAGAGAAAATACGGCGGAGTTACTGGAACTCAGTAATTACAAAGTTTTCACAGCTTCCAATGGTTATATAGGCTATGAGCTGGCCAAAAAGCACCAGCCTGACCTGATCCTTTGTGATATGATGATGCCTGAAACAGATGGAAATGCCTTTTTGCAATTGGCAAAGGAAGATGGTAATCTTGCCGGCATCCCACTAATATTTTTCACTGCGGGTACCCCCAGTCTTGAAATGCGAAACCGCATGGTAAAAGAAGGGCACCAGTTTTTATTCAAGCCATTTACCGAAGAAGCTTTATTGGGAACCATTCAAAGTGGCCTGCTCAAAAAGAATGGCCATTACAATTCAGTTAGCCTCTGATCCCTTCCCACAATATTATCCTGTTACTTTCATTGATCCCTACAATTCCATTTGATTGGTCAGTCTTTGCAGTTAAGGCAAAAAAATAGGGCTCAAGGTAGAAACCTTAGCCCGTTTATAATCCGTACCCTATGAAAACTGTTTAGAGTACAGCAATAATTGTGCTATACTCATTAAAACATCTTCTTTATTTATATTTTATTGTAAGGAAAGTAGATTTCAAACAATGTTCCCCTGTTAACCCTGCTTGTCGCCCTGATAAAACCATGGTGGTTTTCAATGATCTTTTTGCAGATGGTTAGCCCTATACCAGTGCTCTCATCACTGTGGGTGGTGTGTACCCGTTGAAACAGCTGGAAGATCTTCTCAGCATAGGTTTGCTCAAAGCCCAGCCCATTGTCCCTGAAAATGATCCTGTAGTATTGATTGGCCTTTGTAAAGCCCGGCTTTTTGATCTTTGTTTTATCGATCAGCGAACTTTCTATAGAGATGACTGGTGCAGTACCTGATTGTTTATATTTCAGGGAATTGAGAAAAAGATTCTCAAAGAGCTGTTTCAACTGGAAGGGAAGTCCCCTGATCACAGGCAAACCTTCAGCCTGAATACTGGCTTTATTTTCTTTTATTTCCTCGGCCAGGTTTTCTTCCACCTGCCTGATGATCGTGTTGAGGTCAACATCTTCAAAGTCCGCGGTGGGCCTGGTTGTGTGTGAATACAACAAGAGGTCATCCAGCAGGTTTTGCATTCGCTTTACTGAATGTTGAATCCTTTCAAAATAGGACCTGTGCTTTTCCGTTAGGCTTTCGCCAACCTCCTCGGCCACAAGGTTAGAATAGGTGGTAATTTTTCTTAAAGGTTCTTTCAGGTCATGGCTGGCTATGTAAGTAAATGAATCCAGTTCTTTGTTGTACAATTCCATTTCATGGTTCTTTTGCCTCAGTTTACCATTTACGATTCTCAGTTTTGCCAGTAATTTCCTGGTGCGCACCAATTGCTTCATAGTTCGGTCATAAAAGAATATGAGTATGCCCAATGCCGTTAGTATGAGTATGAACGCATAAAAAGGCGCCAGCAAACTGTGTTTTCTTTTAATGTGCTCTCTTTCTGATAATAGTTTTTTTTCAATATCCTGTACCGCTGTTATGTGTTGCCGGATATTGTCCATCGAACTGGCACTGGCCAGCAGGTGCATTTTCCTGGTGGCAGCACTGATGCCTTCCATACTGTATTGCTCTATTACCGTATTGAAATTGCGAAACCGGATCTTGACAAATGTTTCCAGGGCATCCAGGTTCTTTTGTTGTTCTGCATTATTGCGGGTGAGACTGTGTAATTCTTTTAAGAGGTATTCAGATCGTTCATTGGCTCCCTCCATTGGTTTTAAAAATCCCGAGTCTTTTGTCAGCAGGAAACCGCGCTGGGCTATTTCTGCATCTTTCAATGTAGAAAGTACCTGTTCCAGTTTTAAATTGACAACGGTGGCTTCATTGACCTGGTTATAGGAAGTCAGGAGATCTTTCACCTGTGCATATAAGATAAAGGAAAGTATAAGCAGGATGCAGGCTGTGGCAATAAAGATTAGCCTGGCTAACCGGGTGGACAGTTGCATGGTGGTGGTTTTCAATGAAAGAAATAGGTTGCCAGTACCGGTCTGCTGCTCTATTGCCGCTCACATGGGCCAGTTCGCTTTGACCTGATGAGCAAAAATTAAACCAATTAACCTGCTTGCAGGTAGGTTGGGAAGGTCTATTGAAAGCCGTTAAAATACAATGTATTGACTATTAACCAGGTGCATGAGCTTTGTATGGCCTGGATAGTTCGCAGTATTATAAGCCCAAAGCTCTGTGAATGGATGCGCTTTCTTTTTTGTAAATTACAGTATTGTGAAAGCGATCCTTTTACTGTTCTTTCTTTCCTTTCCTTTTGTGTTACCTGCGCAAAAAGTGGCCTCCATTACTATAGATGGAACCATCAACCCGGCTTCTGCCAGCTTTATTGAAAGAAGCATTCAAAAAGCCACGAAGGAAAATGCCCAGTGCCTGCTCATCCATTTGAATACCCCGGGAGGCTTATTGAAGTCTACAAGGGTCATTGTAGGTGCCATCCTGGATGCGCCGCTTCCAATAGTGGTCTATGTTTCACCCAGTGGTGCACATGCAGGGTCTGCAGGTGTTTTTATTACGCTGGCCGCACATGTAGCAGCCATGGCCCCGGGCACTAATATTGGGGCCGCCCACCCGGTGTCTGAAGGCCAGATGGATACTACCATGAATGAAAAGGTGACCAATGATGCTGCAGCCTTTGTACGCACCATTGCCGAAAAAAGATCCCGCAATATTGGCTGGGCAGAAGAAGCTGTTCGTAAAAGTGTTTCGCTTACCGGCAGTGAAGCCGTGCAGCAAAAAGTAGTGGACCTACTGGCTACTGATACGCGGCAACTGCTGGAACAGATTGATGGCCGCACCATCGAACTTTCAACTGGAACAGCCACCTTGCACACCCGCTCAGCCTCAGTCGAACAACTGGAGATGAGCTTTTCTGAAAAAGTATTGAATATCATCAGTGACCCGAACCTGGCCTACATGCTCCTTATGCTGGGATTCTATGGGTTGCTTTTTGAACTATATAATCCAGGTGCCATTTTTCCTGGTATAGCAGGTGTTTTAGGACTTGTATTAGGTCTGTATGCCCTGCATACATTACCAGTGAACTATGCCGGGCTGGCCCTGATCATCTTTGGTATCATTCTCTTCCTGCTCGAAATAAAGATCACCAGCCATGGCCTTTTAACGATCGGGGGCATTGTTTCCCTATTGCTTGGGTCTCTTATGCTGATACGCGACGATACTGCCTTTCCTTTACTTAAAATATCCACCACGGTTATCATATCCACCACCGCTATTACTGCCTTGTTCTTTTTATTTGTTGTAGGAGCCGGAATCAGGGCCCAGCGTTCGAAGCCGGTAACAGGTCTGGAAGGATTTATCGGGGAGACAGGTATTGTGCTGGAACCACTGGACCCGTTGGGTAATGTAAGGGTGCATGGAGAGATATGGCAGGCCCAGTCAATAGCGGGGCGCATTGAGCCTGGAGAAAAGATACGGGTGCTTTCCATGAAAAATTTCCGTCTCACGGTCGAACCTCTTCAAACCACTTAATGAAAGAATATGGAACAGTATCCGATTGTGCTCATTGTAATCATCGTCTTTGCGCTGATCATTTTAAGTAATGCCATTCGCATCCTTCGCGAATATGAGCGGGGGGTTGTGTTCAGGTTAGGTCGCCTGGCTGGCAAAAATGGGGTCAGGGGTCCCGGCCTGATACTCTTAATTCCTATCATTGATAAAATGGTGAAGGTGAGCCTGCGCACCGTGGTGCTGGATGTGCCGCCGCAGGATGTCATCACGCAGGATAACGTATCTATTAAAGTGAATGCCGTTGTTTACTTCCGGGTCATAGAACCACAGAAAGCCATAGTGCAGGTTGAGAATTTTCTCACTGCCACCTCGCAGATATCGCAAACCACGCTGCGAAGTGTGCTGGGTCAATCGGAGCTTGATGAGATCCTTTCCAAAAGGGATAAGATCAACCAGCAATTACAACAAATTATTGATGCACATACAGAGCCCTGGGGCATCAAGGTGTCGAATGTTGAATTGAAACAGATTGACCTGCCGCAGGAAATGCAACGTGCCATGGCCAGGCAGGCAGAAGCAGAAAGAGAAAGACGTTCCAAGGTCATTTCAGCAGAGGGTGAGTTCCAGGCATCTCAACGACTGGCAGATGCTGCCGAGATACTTGGCAGCCATCCCAGTGCACTAACATTGAGATACCTACAAACACTGGTTGAAATATCATCGGAGAATAACACTACCACTATTTTCCCTGTACCTATTGACCTGTTGCAGGCTTTTATTAAAGGCGGTAAAGTTGAAAAACTAACAAGCTGATTTGATCTAAGAATCAAGATGTAGTCAAATTATTAGAAAGGCATAGACGTTCCCTTTGCTAATTCTATTTCTTTAATAATATATGCAGAGGAGGTGACGTATTGACCATTTATGGTTACTAACCTCTGCTGTTACAGCATTTTGCCTTATTTCTCATTATAAATATTGCTTATAGAAATAAGTAAAAACCACTAGCGCTCTATATTCGTCCAGTAGAAATGACTCCCGTGTTAAAGGAGTAAGTAATTTGTGTCACTATCCTATTCCAGCCTATGAAAACTTCTTTTACAAAAAAGCGGCTTCTGTCCGCGGCTGCTATTGAAACAGCCTCTGAACAAATCATCATGCAAAATATGGGTCTCAGTGATGAAGAATACCAGGAGATAACCCAGGTATATGGTGTTAGTGCTACGAGGCTTCTTGAGCTCATGAAGTTGAGTAAGTATAGCTTTATCTTCCCTTCAAAAGCACCCGGTCAATGTGACTTCCGGTGGAAAAGCTGAAGGGATTTTTCCTTTAAAATAACACCATGGGATATGCGAAATAAGGCATGAAGGTTACAGTTCATTGATTTTAACCTGCCAGTCCTTTTTTGTAAGCCTCGAGTGCACGTTTTCTTGCCATTTCATGGTTCACTATCGGTTCAGGATAACCGAAACCATCCATTTCGGGCACCCATTGCCTGATATAGTTTCCATCCTTATCAAATTTCTTCGCCTGAGTCATAGGATTAAAGATCCTGAAGTAGGGTGCTGCATCGCATCCTGTTCCGGCCGCCCATTGCCAGTTGCCATTGTTGGATGACAATTCATAGTCCAGCAGTTTTTTGGCAAAATAAGCCTCACCCCATTGCCAGTCTATCAATAAATGTTTGCAGAGGAAGGATGCTGTCACCATGCGCACCCTGTTGTGCATGAAGCCTGTGGCATTCAGCTGGCGCATGCCGGCATCCACCAGCGGGTAGCCGGTTTTTCCTGCACACCATTTCTCAAATTCTGCCTCGTTATTTCTCCAAGGTATCCCGTTATAAGCTTCCCTGAAATTTTGATGCACTACGTGTGGGAAATGAAACAGGATCTGCATAAAGAATTCACGCCAGACCAGCTCACTAAGGAAGGTAGTATGCCGTGGTTTTAAACTGGCTACCAGTTGCCGGATACTTATGGTTCCAAATCTTAAATGCGGACCAATATGAGATGTAGAACGCGAAGGAAAATCCCTGTTGGAAGCATAATCATCCAAAACACTGGCATCAAAGGAAGGTACTTTTATGGCAGACTCACGGAAGCCAATATCCCTGAGCGATGGCATAGGAAAGTTTGCCTTATAAAACTTATCCCATTGAATAGGTTTGGAGTTTGATGAATGCTCAAGGGCCAGCATCCATTTATTTTTGTAAGGCGTAAATACTGTATAGGGCCTGCCATCTTCTTTTACAATTTCCCCTTCCTCAAAGATCACCTGGTCCTTATAACTATGAAATGCAATACCATTTTTACTGAGAAGTTTTTCAATGTCTGCATCCCTTTTCCTGGCATAGGGTTCATAGTCCTTATTGGTAAAAACCTGTTCTATTTCATATTCATTGATCAACTCTTTCCATACTGCCAACGGATCGCCTTTTTTACATAGCAGGGAACTTTCCCGTTCTTTTAATTGATGGTGTACCTGCTCGAGTGAGTGTACTATAAAACTTACACGGGCATCGTCTTCAGGCAACTCCTTCAATATATTTTCATCAAAAATAAATAAGGGTAGAACAGGCAGCCCCGAGGCCAATGCATGCATCAATGCTGTATTATCCTTCAGTCTCAGGTCTCTTCGTAACCATAGTATTGCCAGTTTCATCTGCTATAAAACAAATTTGTAGCAGTAAAGTTGGGTGAAAAGGGAGTATAGGTTAGAAATTTGAAGGTTTAAAAGTTGATAAGCTGAGATAGGTTAGTACAGGTTACCAGGGACCTTTGTTGATCATTTCTCATAGATCAATCTGAAACCCAGCTCTCTTGCCAGTTTGCCATAGTATTGCTTCACATCCTGTTCTACCAGGTACATCTTTTGGTATTGCTGGCAAAATTGAAAATAGAGCAGGTCGAGGAAGGTGCTGGGCATGAAATCAATGCTTTTTTCATAGCCTGAAACAGCCAGTGCGCCGGTTTTTTTCAGGAAACGGTTTAGCTGAGGCTTTTTTACTTTCAGTGTTTCACAGCTTCCAAAATGAATGATCTTATTTTGTGCCTTTTCCTCCAGCATTTCCGCTATGGTATCAATAGAGATACTGGCTCTTTTACCTACCTGTAATATCCCTTCATGGCCATGAAATGCCAGGTAAATAATACTATACCGCTCATATTTTCGGAAGAGGGATTCTTTTAGCAGGTTCTCAAATTCCGGCAGGGAAGAACATTGCCTGTGTATATGCAGAACATGTTTTTTGGAGTAAGAATTATGTTCCAGGAATTCCAGCCCTGTCTTGATACTTCTTTTATCGCGTAGGTCATGTGTCCAGTTGCCTTCAATGCAGTATATATTCTTGTGCTTTGCTTTGGCGATCTTCATAGGATATTCAGTAAAAATCAAAAATAAAAATCCTTAGGTATTGTGAAAGGTAAAAATAGGAGCTGTTACAGGATCAGTTCTTCTGCAGCTTCACCGGTGTGCAGGTTTTTTAGTCTTCCAGGTCAATATCAATAGCATTTACATTCAGGAGTTCCTGTTTCACCTGGGCCACTTTTTTCAACGCTTCTATTAACAGGTCCACATTCCTGTCGCCGGTTTCTTCAAACATGGCCACTTCCAGGTTGATCACTTCACCAACATCGTGAAGTTTTGAAAGATCATCATAGGGACCTTTAAAACCAACATTTACCATTGCGGTAAACAATTCTATCTCTACTCTATGTAAGGTGCGCACTGCTTCTTCCAGCGCAAAACGGTAGTCATCCATGGGCATGGATGTAAAATAAGGATTTACTCAGCGCATCCGGCTTCTATGCCAATGAATTTCTATTGTGCAGTGAAAATATTGTAGCTAAGTACTGATCGTTTCCATACAACCAGGTTGCTGTATAATAAAAAGCCAGGTAGTTTGGCCTGGCTATATGTTTTCCCCCGGGACCCTTGAGATCTATCAATTATTTGGATCCACTAACCTGAGTAGTGGAAGTCCTCAATTAGCTGCTGCCTCAGACATAGCCATATTACTGTTGGTACTATGCAATAGCTGTTTGGTAAAGGCATCTACTTCGTCGAAGCGGGCGTAATTCACCTTGTAATAGATAAACTTTCCTTCCCTGTCAGTGTTCAGGAAACCAGCTTTGCGAAGGATGGCCAGGTGTTGGGAGGCAACTGATTGTTCCAGGCGCAGCTTTACATAAATCTCAGTTACTGTGATTCTTCCGGCACTATGGATCAATTGCACGATCTGTTGCCTTAGCTTATGGTTGATCGCCCTCAGCACCATAGCAGCTTTTTTTACCTCGATCACATTAATGTTTAAGTTGTTCTCGTTGGATTGCATATTTGATGTTTAATTAATGATTGGTATATCAAACTTAACATGTTATACTTGCCTTGCATGTGACAAATGTCACAGTAACGGTAAAATATATACGATTTTTAAATCAATTCCAATCTTGTTTAACAGTTGAACAATAAATCAGTTTAATAATGAAACAAGAGTTTAGCAGGATAGCTGTATTGTATTATTCATAATATTTTGACACATAAGTAAATAACCTGCTTCAAGGTATCATTTTACCGTATCATGGATACATTCATTGATCATAGTCAATAAATTTATATAAACATATAATTCCTTAAAATAACAGTTATACAAAGGGTTAAGTTGAATAATATTTCACCAATCAACTGGCAGGGCTGTATTTAAAAATTAAGCAATCTTCCAAATCCTGCTCTTGATTCCCGGTTTAATTACTGGTATTTTATCACAATATTTCAGACTTGCAATTCAACCTCCATTTAAAATCATTCATGCAAGCTTTCTGCCAGTTAAGGAATAGTTGGCTTTTACATGAGTGTATGTCTTAGTAAACTTTGTATATGCAATGCAAGATTTTTGATCATTAAAACCTTCTACCATGATACGTGAACTGATAGCTGCTGAAGAAGCGATAAAAATGACCATCGATAGATTGGCAAGGGCCTGGAATGTACATGATCCCAGGTCATATTCTTTAACATTTGCCGAAGATGCTGATTTCACCAATGTATTTGGACAGAGTTTTCATGGAAGGCAGGCTATAGAGGCCCAACATGCGCCCATATTCCTTACCATGTTCAAGTCCAGCCATCTCAGTACGGAGCGACCTGTAGTGCGCCTGATCAACAAGGATCTTGCTGCTGTTGATGTGACATGGTATATGAAAGGGGCTACCGATCCGGTAGGAAATGCCTGGCCTGACAGGAAGGGACTGATGAATTTGATCATGCGGAATGAGGGAGGACACTGGTTGATCCTGATTATGCATAATATGGACCTGCCTGCTTTTACATTAAATTGAGGCATGAGTATTGAAAATGATCATGCGAAACCAAACCAGATTATTTAAATTACTTAGTACAATTCTTAATAATCCATCACTGAATTATTTCTCTGCCAGTCAATGCAAAGCTCCCTAAGCCTTGTTAACTTCTCACCTCCCATTCCTTTCCTCAGAAATAAAGCGTAAATTTGAGGCATACTTTGAGTTTTTAGCAGTTTTGTTATCTCTTTCCCGATGTTTTGAAACCCTTCACAACTTTGCTATCTCAGACGGAATTAAAACATTTATGGTTATATATATTTCCAATTTAGGAAAAAAAGTTACGGCTGATTCTTTAGAACTGCTTTTTGCTACACACGGAATTGTTTCTTCTACTACATTGTTAACCAGCAATTTAAGTGGTGGACCTAACGGTGAAGCGCTTGTTGAGATGACTGATGGTCACGAAGCTCAACATGCTATTTATAAATTAAATGGCAGCATTATTGACGGCCATATTATGGCTGTAACCACTATGAATCCAGCTACCTGGGTTGATAGGATAAAAAATAAATTAGGCAATTATGAATATTGAAGAAATCGAAAAATTCCTGGCTAAAAAAACCACGGAACCGAACAACTATGTTAAGATCACTTTCAAAAAAAGGGATGCTATCTATGGTTTGTTTATAAAGGACAGGGATTACAGCGACCTGAAGTCAAAGAACTTCTGGCGGATTGTTACCCGTACACATTTCGATGCTTATAATCAAACAAAGAATGTTGGCCTCGCCAAGATTTTCTGTGGTACTGAGTTTCAAAGACTCACGCCTCATGCTGAAGCATTTGAGGAATAAGCATTATTCATAAGAAATAATATAACTATGTATACAATGACCTGGGGCAAGTATTTGCCCGTTATTAAGATCCTTTTGAAAAAATCATTATCTGCTGAGCAAAGCCTGGCTATGAACAGCATCGATTTTCAAAAAGGCAATGTGGCCAAAAAAACGGGCTACTCTTTTTCTTTCGACACTATTGGCGGTCGTATCAGGAACAGCACCAAGAACAATGTTCCTGCAAAAGACCTGGCCGATACCTTATTGCTGGATAGTACAGTAAAAGAATTATTGTCCCGCGAGGATTTTCATTTCAGCATGGATTCCAAATTCAACCTGTCGATCAAAAATCTGCCAAAAGAAGTGGAAGTTCCCGCTGAACTTATCGAAGCCACCGAGCAGTAGTTTCATTTCTACTCAACATTTTAAGGAAGTCCGGTGGTCTTCCTTTTTTTGTTGACTGGCGTGGATTACAGGCTGAAAAATTGAAAGTTTGACAAGGACATTATAGACAATTTTGCCTCTTTCAATTACATAACCATACATTCTCTTATTGCTGGTTTGAGCCTTAACAACATTGCGGCCTCTTGCTGCATTGTTCGACATTCCTTGTTCTATTATTCGATACCCGATATGGCCTTCACCGCTTTCTCCAGGTTTATCCCTTTCCCCAGTACTCCTTTAAAAATATCTCCCTGGTCTTTTAGCCTTGCTACTGCGTTTCCGATATGAAAATCGGTATTTCGAAGGCCTTTTTTCACCTCCTCCCAATGCAGCGGCATGGAAACGGGGGCACCCGCTTTAGGTCTTAATGAATAGGGAGCGGCTACAGTGGCCTGTGGCCTGTTTTGCAGGAAATCCAGGTAAATGCAGCCCTTCCTGTCTGCAGTCTTGCGTTCGATAGAAGTAAATCCTGGTATCTCGGCATGCACGATCTTCATTAAGCTTCGGCCAAATTCCTTAGAGCTTTCATAGCTGTACTTGCCTCCAAATGGTATATAGATATGCAGCCCCGTAGATCCCGATGTCTTGGGCCAGGAGGGCACCTTTATACCGTCCAGTACTGCTTTCACAACCTGCGCTGCCTTGATAACCTGCTCAAAATCGTTCTTGTCAGGATC
Source organism: Flavisolibacter ginsengiterrae DSM 18136 (assembly GCF_059568575.1). Classification (NCBI taxonomy): domain Bacteria; kingdom Pseudomonadati; phylum Bacteroidota; class Chitinophagia; order Chitinophagales; family Chitinophagaceae; genus Flavisolibacter; species Flavisolibacter ginsengiterrae. Next base: position 130,187 of record NZ_JCANTR010000013.1, on the reverse strand, counting down.
AAGGTCTATGATGCACCAGTCCGGATTATCTGGCGTGTTCTTCTTGCTGTGCCAGGGGTTGATCTCGATGCAGCCCAGTGAAGCCATATAAAGCAGGCTGGCCTCGTTGCTACAAACCAGGAACTCTTTCTCTCGTTTATCCGCATAGCTGTAATACGGATAGGTCTCTATCCATTCCGGGGCCTTACCCTTCACATCCTTCTGGTAAAAGCTTTCCCCTTCAATGCCGTGCGGGTGGCGGTTGAGTGTATGCGGCTTATCTTTCAAATAGGGCAGCATATAGGGTGCCACCTGGAAATAATAATTGATCATATCCCGCTTGCTTACCTCCTTTTTATAGCCTTTTGGGGCCTTTGGCCAGTATATCTTACTTAGGTTAGTGAAGCGGATTTCATGACCTCCAACTATGCGGGTCTGGGATTCTTCCTTGGGATTCAGCAACGTTTTGCGCTCTTTTTTGGGGGGTGCGGTCAGGACCTTCTGGGTTGCCATTTTAGAAGCTTTTACCACCTCAGTTGTTTTTGCGGGTACTTCCCTTATTACTTCTGAAGCTTTCTTATCTTCCCGTAAGCCCTTAAACGAAGGTTGCCTGAAAGCGCCATCCCGGGTCAGCTCGCGATACGAAATTTCCGCGACCAGCCTGGGTTTCACCCATGTAACTTCGGCTTTTGGAGGGTGCGGGCGAAAGCGGGAAGGCTTATTATATTCAGGTTCCGTATCAAACTGCGACTTGCTGGTTTCAAAGGGTTTGAGTTTTTTGATGATCAGTTGCTGCATTTCCTTATTGAAGCCCGTACCCACAGGAGTTGCAAAATTGAACTTACCAGCTTCCATGATCCCCAGCAAAAGAGCGCTGAAAAGCTTATTGGTTCCTTCATTCCTGGTGTAGCCACCTATCACCAGTTCCTGGCGTTTCTCTGTTTTTATCTTCAGCCAGTCCTTACTCCGGGCGCCAGGTACATACACCGAACCTTTTTTCTTGGCCATAACGCCTTCCAGGCGCATTTGTTCGGCCTCTTTGAAAGCCTCTTCACCAGTGGCTGAAAGGCTTTCACTCAGACGTACCGATGGGAATCCGGGCATAATGGATTTCAACAACTGCCTTCGTTCTTCCATGGGCAGGTCCACTAGAGAGCGTCCCTCCAGCCATAACAGGTCAAAAGCATAGAACACCAGGTGACCGTCAGCTTCGCTGCGCCAAAGCTGCAGGTCTGAGAAATCCGGGAGGCCCTGTTCGTTGAGTACCAGTATCTCCCCATCCACGAGGGCATTGATGCCCCAACGGGCCATGATATCATAGATAGAGTAGAATTTTTCATTAAAGGATTTATTGTTGCGCGAGCGCAATTCAACGTTCCCATTTTGTAAATAGGCTAATGCCCGGTAGCCATCCCATTTCATTTCATAAACCCATCCTTCCTCCTCAACGGGTTGTGTCACCAATGTTGCCAGCATCGGTTCCAGGTCTTCTGGCATGGGCGCGGCTTTCCCTTTCTTCCATATCAATTCCGCGGTTTTACTGAGTTTCAGGGCTGTTTTTGGCATCTTTCCCACCTTCTGTTTTGCCTGTACTATTCAAAAACTAAACCGGGGAAATGAGTCTATAGTCGGGAGTTGGGAGTCGGGAGAAATGAACCACAAAGCCAGGGAGACACATAGACGCACAGAGAAAAGTCAAAAATATTAATTGCCAAAAATAGTACTAACTGCAATCGCTCACACTTTTCCTTGTCATGCTGAGGCACGAAGCATCTTTGGACTGTAGTGAAGCGACGTTTTTATTTGGTAGTACTATTTGACCATAGACTACTCTTTGATCATACCTGTCCCGACGAATGGCGGGATAACCCCGCCACATGCGGGGTCTGTGGTAAAAGTATAGGCGTCATTGTATTAGTAATGTTTTTTTGACCTAACGGAAATGGTTGACTGTTTTATCAATTCCCGCCGTGGCAATCTCATACTACTGAATAAAACTTAATAAGCTTCCATAGATAAAGACTGCTTTGTTCCTCGCAGTGACGAGTAAATAACCGTTACCATAGATAATGTTTCTCCCTCCTAAACCATTTCTTCATTAATTCCATTTCTCAGTGAGTCTTTGTGGCGCTGTGCCACAGTGGTTCTTCTCTTTCACTTCATCATTCGATATTCCTTGTTCGATATTCGATATTCTCTTAGTGCTCCTTCGCGTCTTCGTGCCTTTGTGGCCCTTCTCCTCCACAATAATCCTTCTAATCCTGCCAATCTTAGTTCTACTTCAGTAGGGTTTTAAAAAATGGCAGCAGTTCTTCTGCCAGTATCGCATGATCTTCCACGCTGGGGTGCCCGCCGCATCCCCTCGCTTCCATCGGCTTGAAAAAGAACAAGGAGACTGGCTTTGCGGATGGATAGAGTCCATCAATATGTTGCTTCACGGCTGTCAAACAGTTTTCCAAAAGCCTGGCCTTCGCGCCCTTCACCATTGGGCTGCTCAATAAAGCTATGCGGGCCTGTGGATTTTTGGAACGTACCAGTTGCACAAACCCTGTATAATCCCTGACAAAGCGGGCGCTGTCAAATGCCGCCCGGGGATGTACGCCATCACCATCGCTGAAGTCATTGGTGCCCAGGGCAATGCCGATCACCTGTGGTTTGTACAGGTTGAAATCCCATTTGCGAGTACCCTGCTCCTGGAAGTCAAGTGTTTCATATACCTGTGGCATCGAAGGATGGGCCATGTTCCAGGTGCGATAAATGCCAATGCCACTCACACTACTCATAATGTATTCGGTGCCCAGTGCCCGCGCCACTCTTGGCCCATAGGCATAATAGGCATTGTGCTGGTCATGGTACTCACCCTGTCCACAAGGGACTTCGGATGGATCCGCCGCCGCTCCGCAGGTAATGCTGTTGCCAATGAATTCTATCAATGGCATCACAGGTTTTTCAATGGCCCTGATGTCTTCGGCCTCTATCTTTTGTATCATCACAGGGCCGGTAGTGGCTTCTGTGGCTTTATAGATCCATACCGTATGCTTTCCCGCTGCCGGTGCTTCAATCACCAGTGGTTCGGTGCTTCCATTTTCTATCCGCAATCTTTTTTGGTACACGCCATCCAGCTCATACTGCAGGTAGTTGTGTCCTCCCTTGTAGGGAAAGGAAGCATAGACCTTGCATTGGTTTCCTGTGAAGCTTAAACCAAAATGAGCGGCGGAACTGATCAACTCCAGTTCATGATTGCTGGTGGAATACCTTCCATAGGTTTTGAAGGCCGTGGCCGGAAGACTGTAGGTTGTTCCTCCTGGCTTGCTGCTGCTACAGCTAACAGTAATAAAGCAAATCGTTGCGATGAGTAAGGTATTGATGGTACGCATATGTTCATTGGGATAAAGAATGAATATAATCAGTTTGTGGTATTGCTTAAAAAAAGCCCCTCATAAAAGGGGCTAATACTGTTGTGTGCAAAACAGCATTCCTGCGGAATGCGGGATATAAGGTAAATATTAAATCCAGGATTTTATAGTGGTGGTTAAAATAGTATTGGAAATGGAGAGGAAAGGTTGGTAAGTTAACAGGTTGATAGGTTGAAAAGGAGAGAAGAGGTTTATTGGCGCTATGGGGCAAAAAGCGGGAAAAGTGCCATTGTCATTAATTGTTAGCTAGCTAAATTATCATCAAATATAGAGTTACGTCTACTGAACAAAATCCCCCTTTAGAACCTTCCTGGAAGAGCAGAGTGGCTACTTTCCCCCTTTGCAAAGGGGGACTTCGGTCAGGTCGCACATTGGGAACTTGCCAGAGGGGGATTTTGTTCAATGAATAGCGTCATTACTTTAAATTCATCCATTGTATCAGATTGGCAAGGGCACATGTGCACAACCAGGCTGGATCTTTGAACTGCACTGTAAGCCATTTTTTTCAACATACACTTTTCTCTCTCCCTTGAAAATTGAGCATTGAGCATTGATCATTGAAAATTTTAAATGACCTAAAAAGGACTGTCATAGATAATGTATCTGCGACCTAACCACTTCATCTTTCGACATTCCTTGTTCGATATTCTGCGGTTCTAAAGAATCACCCGGGGTCCCCCTTGCTAATTCACAAAGCTCAAAAGGGTAGACCCCAGGTGGAGTATTTTCCTTTAAAACTTTTTTCTGTGAACCTCTGTGCCGCTTTGTCCCTGTGGTTCTGCCTTCCCTCATCATTCGATATTCCTTGTTCTATTATTCTGCGGTTCCCTTCCTTATCAACCTGTCAACTTTTCAACTTGTCAACATACATTTTTCTCTCTACCTTGAAAATTGAGCATTGAGCGTTGATCATTGAAAATTTAAATGACCTAAAAAAGAGCTGTCATGGTTAATGTCTCTCCGACCTAACCACTTCATCATTCGAAATTCCTTGTTCTATTGTTCCGCGGTTCTAAAGAATCACCCGGGGTCCCCCTTGCTAATTCACAAAGCTCAAAAGGGTAGACCCCAGGTGGAGTATTTTCCTTTTAAACTTTTTTCTGTGAACCTCTGTGCCGCTCTGTCCCTGTGGTGCTCCCTTCCTTCATCATTCGAAATTCCTTATTCTATTGTTCGATATTCTTTTCAATCCCCCGTGCCCCACCGTGTCGCTCTGCCTCCGTGGTTCTGACTCCAGGCTCCCGACTCATGACTCACTCCACCACCACCTTCACATATTCCCTCGTCCTGCTGCCAAGCAATTGAACAACATACTGTCCCTTGCCAAACACTTCCAGGTTATTGATATCAAATGAATTCATTCCGGGTAGCAACACTACATAGCGCTGGAACACCATTCTGCCATTCATATCAACCAGGCTTACGTTGATCTTTTCAGTTGTCGTACTACTCTTGCTGATCGTAATGAAATGAGATGCCGGGTTAGGACCCACTACCGTGCTGTTGTGCAGCATGCCAGTAAGGTTTACTATGCGGCTATAATGAACATTACCATTAAGGTCTATTTGTTTGATGCGGTAACAAACATCCTGTCCGTTCACTGCGTTATCGGTGTAGGTGTAGGTGTTCGTTGTTCCTATGGCTTGCTTAAATGCAACCTGCCCTTTCACACTGAAATTGCGGCAGTCAATACTTTTCTCAACCTCGTAGCGCAGCACATCCAGTTCATTGGCCACCGACCATGTCAGCAGGGCGCCATTGCCATTGGGTTGGACATTCACGCTCAGGAAGCTTACGGGAAGCGTAACAGGATTGACCGTGATGCTCGCAGTGGCAAAGCTGGCCGGGCAACCCGTTAATTTATCAGCGGTCAGCTTCAGGTTATAGGTGGAAGCTGTATTGATCGTTTTGGTGGTAATCGTAAAACCGGCGGTGGTGGTTCTGTACTGCGAGGTACCAAAACTGTTACCGCTATAATCCATCAGTGCATACCAGGCATTGGCAGTGACATTACTCACGGAGAAGGTCACAGTCTGTCCCGCATTGATGGTAGAAGTTGTTGGTGTGATCGCCGGGGTAAGCGCTGGCGTACAGGCCACGGTTTGACTGGCGCAGGAAATACTTTCCGCCGCGATGGCCGATTTGGCGGTCACCGTCAGCACACCGTTGTAATACAATGTATTGGCAAGCCCGCTAAAGGTATAGGTAGTAGCACCTGTCAAGGCAGTAGATGTGGCTATCAAGGCCCCGTCCTCGTATAAGCGCAGCGTGCCGGTGAAAGCACTCATGTTGACCGTTACACTGCTGCTGTTGTCGGAAGAGGCAGCGGCGAAGCTGATACCCGGGCAGGATGTTGGACCAAGTACGGTAGCCTGCGAAGAAGCCACGCTGGTGCAGCCTCCTGTTGTCTGCATACAATAATAAGTTTCTCCATCAACGAGTACCGGTGTGGTCACCGACCATGATCCGAAACTATTCACTGTGGCAGCACTGCCCACGGTAGTACCCGATGGTGACGTGCCTTTATACAATTGAACAGAAGCACCGGGATAAGATGATGATCCGGTCACCGTGGTCGCGCCAGCTACCAGGTTGCCCGTGGCATTGAGGGTGATCACCGGTGGCGTGGCATAACAGCTCACGGTAAATGTGGGCGAAACCGTCATGCAGGAACTCCCTTTTTGAGAATACACCTGCAGCTGGTCATTCGAATTCAGCGAAAGCCCGGTAAAAGTAAAGCTGGTGCCCGAAGCGGTAATACTGGTTTTGTATTGCCCGTTGATATACAATCGCAGGATATCATTCAGGGCTGAACCGGTGCCGCTAAGGCTGGTCTGGTAGGGATAGATGGGTGTTGTAAGGGAAAGCGTATTGGATGAAAGACCCAGGATGGAGCTGCTGCCCGAGGTAATGCACTCAAACCGCGGTGCGGAAGTGCAACTGCCATTGGAAGCCACCACCATATAGGTGCCGGCACTGAGCACCGGGCTGCCGGAGCAGCCGTTGCTCATAAAGGCGAAACTGGTTGCCGTAGGGTAAGTAAGGTTGCTAACCGTACTTACCGGGTTGGATGTGGGTGAAGCGCTGGTCGTGGGCAGGAAATAAACAGTTACGGTGGCTCCCGAGGTGATAGTGCCCGAGATGCCCTTGGTAGAGGCGCATGTAAGCACCGGCATAGCCAGTGGCGTGCTGCATCCAGCAGAAATAACGTTGTTAGACTGCAGGCATTCCGACTCACCTGTGGCAACCGCTTTGGCGTAAAAAAGGTCGCCGGTAGTTACAGATGCCACCGTGATACTCCAGGTATTGCCGGTAGTCACCGTGGTAGTCCCTACAGGCGTGCTATTGTTATTTTGGTATAATTTAATGGTAGCTGTGGAAGGCTTGCTGGCATCCATCCTTGTCCATGTGCCGGTAACGGCAATACTGTTTCCCGCCGTGATAGGGCTGTTCAATACAGGGGCCGCTGTGCAGGTAGGACCTGCAGGAACAAAAGGACTGAGAGGGATGATGGGCTGGGCATTGATCACTGTCATCCAGGCCTCCGCCGTACTGGAATAGTTGGCATCATTCACCCCATACACATCCGACCGGGTGCCGGTAAGGGCCGAACCGGGAGCGGTAAGGGTGGTGGCCACCATGCGCAGGATCGCTGGACTGCCAATAGCGGTCAGTGGCACGTACCAGTCGTAAAAATAATCGGGGTTATTGCCATCTGTGGACAGGGCCACGGAGATCTGCGAATTGGTATTCAGGGAATAGCTAGTAGGTGCCGGGGGTATGCCCACACCATCGATAGCATATACGGCCACCTGGTTGTTCGTTTGAAAGGACACCTCGTATTCAAAACCGGGGTTGCCATTGCTGCTGCCCGAAGGAGCTACGTAATTGGGATCGGCCGAACTGCCGCTGCTGCCCATCTTGCCATCGGTGTCCAGTAAAATGGAGTAGGATTTGGAACCTGAGATCACGTTGCCCAGGCGCAGCCTGAAATAGATATTGGTAGCGTCCTTATACAGGTATAAGCCGTTGCCATCCACGCGGGTCACGATATCGGTAAATCCACCTGTAGGACCCGTTTGAAGGTCACCGGTAGGTTCAATGATGGCGGCAGGAACTATGGTAAAAGGCAGTTCACTTTGAGAAATATCGTCGGTGGTAAAGCCGATTGTTCCTGTAGAACTATAGGCATTGCCATCAGGATTTAAGGCAGTGATGCCCGGAACGGGCAGTGGGCGGATGATAAGTCCGGGAGATTGGGAATAAGCATTCGTTATCAAAAGCACACTCACCAGCAGTGAGAGTAGATTTTTCATAATCAATTAGTTTTGGAGGGTCCCGAAAGACCCCGGAAAACAACAGAATATTTTACTTAATTTCAGGACATTAGGGTAAACCCTTAGTTCGGGGCGTCCAGCGGGCCCATCTGTACGGTGAAACCCTTAAATTATCCGTTCAAAAACAGGTATTTCCCTTAGCACACATTAGGGAAATCACTTAATTGGAGCAGATTGTTGAAATTTTAAAGAGAAGTATTGAACAGGCTATCTGATCGAAATAGGGGGATATCAAATAAAGCTAAATGGCAGCATACCTATGAATTTTTTTGCGTAATTAGTAACGCAGAGAACACGGAGATTTCGCAAAGTATCGCTAAGAAGAAAGCCAACCAGTTTTACACTTTACAATCAGACTGTTATTAGCATTAATCTAACGAAACCAAACACTGCAAAATTTCAGACTGGTCCAGTGCCTCATTGCGGGTATTCGATTACTGAAACCTTTATAGGCCGAAGCCCACCGTCCGCAATTCAGCACCTTAAGTTTCTGCGCATAGCACGTGATTGATCTTTCTGTGTCTAACTATATGATGTGAAGTATACGCTTTCAAGAAAAGACCCTAATCCAAGGTATCAACCTATATATTGTAAAGACCGTTGTGCGCTGGCCTCCTTGCGCTTGCGGAGCAATAGCGGCAAGGTGCCCTTTTCTTTGGTTACTTTCTTTTGGGCAGCAAAAGAAAGTGACTCGCCGAAGGCACCAATCATAAAAAATAAAACCACGCTCAATCCAATACGCTGAACAAAAAAAAGACTTCATTGGCCAATGACAACATACCTATGCATCTTGGCGTAATCAGTATCGCAAAGAACGCAGCGATTTTTCGCAGAGGTTCGCAAAGATGAGGGCAAGACTCTTTAACACCTTAACTCCTCCCTATTCCACCAAATCAGTTTATATTTATTACTCTTCCAACAATTACCCATGTTCAAAAAATTCTTATTCCTCCTCACCCTTCATAGCCTGCAGGCCTGCGCCCAGCAACCTGGTTATTCCGTTGTAAATACCTATAAGATCCAAAGCCACGGGGGATGGGATTACATCCGTTTGCATAAGGGAAAGCTCTATCTCTCCCACAGCACCCAGGTCAATATAATCAATGCCGCCACCGGCGATTCGGTGGGCGTTATTCCGCAGACGACCGGGGTACACGGGATAGCCTTTGATGAGGCATTGAACCATGGCTATACCAGCAATGGCAGGTTGAACAATGTCACCGTATTTGACCTTGCCACTGATAAAGTACTGACCCAGGTACCCACCGGCGACAACCCCGACGCCATTTTCTTTGAGCCTTTTACCGGAACCATCATCACCTGCAATGGCAGTAGCAAAACTTTGTCTTTGATCGATCCAAAAGCGGATAAGGTCATTCAAACAATAGAAGTAGGCGGCAAGCCCGAAGAAGCTGTATCTGACGGGAAGGGCCATTTGTATGTGAACCTGGAAGATAAAAACGAAGTAGCGGCAGTTGATCTAAAAACCAATAAGGTGACCGCCCGCTGGCCCCTCGGTGCCGAAGGACCCACAGGCCTGGCCTATGACAAGGCCACCAACCGATTGTTTGCCGGCTGCGATGGCTACCTGGTAGTGCTGAATGCCGCCAATGGAAAAGTGGTGACCAAATTACCTATCGGTGATGGCTGTGACGGTGTGGCTTTCAATGAAGCCAAAAACCTGGTATATACATCCAATGGCCAAAGTGGCAACCTGAGTGTGATCAAGGAAACGGATGCCGACCATTATGCTGTGGTAGGCAACTACCCCACTAAAAGAGGCGCCCGCACTATTTGCTTTGACGAAGCCAGCCAAACCATTTATTTACCTACTGCAGATTTTGAACCTGCTGTCGGCACTGCTCGTCCCAAAATAAAACCCGGGACTTTCCAGGTGCTGGTAGTGAAAGAAAAATAGGTTTTACTGGTAATTATCCAGGACGCTTCCCGTCTTTCATTTCAGTGTATAGCTTCCTGTTATATAGCCTATCAAAGAAAATTTGGAATACTGTCCACCTTCCGAAAAAATGCTGGTTGGCTATCTGTATTGATAGTACCATTAGCCATATCGAAAAGATTGTCTATGCAATCGAATATGGCTAACTGCTTTGCTATAATTACCTCTCAGCATTAACAAATGAAAATATCTTTAACGAACCATTCATGGTTGTAACAGGCTTTCATGATAGATAATGAGTAAGTTTGTACCAATGCATTTTGCACACAATCATACTAATCATTGTTCACCCATTCCATTGGTGATAGACATGAGTGATTGCTATACCGGCTCTTTCCCTGAGTTTGTACCATTCTGCAGGGATATTTTTTATTTCTCCTCTTTCAAGGCCTATAAGCCACTTGCCTAACCTGGTTTAGACAGGTTCTCAACAACCGCCAGGTTCCAATAAGCATTGGACAATCTATCAGAAATTTTAATTGATCTATTTGTGATCAGGTAAATCCATTTACCATAAATAAATAACTATGAGCCGGCTTCAAAAAAAGGCATCCGCCAGTAATATGATTGCAGGGGTGCTGATGATCATAAACATCATCATTATAGGTTTTGCCTATACCCATAATCAAAACCTATACTGGTGGTTACTCCTGTCAGTACCCTTATTGCTGCTATGTACCTGGGATTTGAACCAGAAGAACCATGCGATCCTGAAAAATTTCCCGGTGCTGGGGCATTTGCGTTATTTGTTAGAAAGCATACGCCCGGAGCTGCGGCAATATTTTTTCGAAACCGATTTGGATGGCAAGCCATTTAACAGGCGCCAGCGATCAGTTGTTTACCAGCGATCGAAAAATGAAAAGCAAACGGTTGCCTTCGGCATGCAGGCCGATCCAACCAAACCTGGCTATGAATGGGCAGCCCATTCTGTATACCCGGTGCGTGTTGATAAAAATGATCTACGTGTATGGATTGGCAATGGACAATGCATGCAGCCTTACCATGCAAGCATCTATAATATTGGGGCTATGAGTTATGGGGCGCTGAGCAAAACAGCTATAACATCATTGAATGAAGGCGCCAAACTGGGAGGCTTTGCCCACAATACGGGCGAAGGCGGTATTAGTGACTATCACCTGAAAGGAGGCGATCTTATTTGGCAGGTAGGAACAGGCTATTTCGGATGTCGCGACCAGCAGGGCAATTTCAGTGCGATGGCATTTCGTAAACAAGCCTTGCATCCTGCCATAAAAATGATTGAGCTGAAACTTTCCCAGGGCGCCAAACCGGGACATGGAGGCATATTGCCAGCTAAAAAGAACTCACCTGAAATTGCTGCCATCAGGCAGGTGGTAGCCGGAACAGCCGTGCATTCACCAGGTGCGCACAGCGTATTTAATTCACCCGAAGGATTGGTGGAATTTTTACAATTGCTGCGCGAGTTAAGTAACGGGAAACCTGTTGGATTTAAAATATGTATCGGGGACAGGCAGGAGTTTATAGATATCTGCCATGCTATAAAAACTACCGGCCTTATCCCCGATTTTATTACCGTTGATGGTGCTGAAGGGGGAACAGGTGCTGCACCACTTGAGTTTACCGATAGCCTGGGCATGCCGCTGTATGACGCCATTGCTTTTGTAAAACAAACATTGGACAACTATAACTTAACCGGCAGTATAAAGATCATTGCCGCAGGAAAGATCATTACAGGGTTTGATATTATGAAGGTGTTAGCGCTTGGCGCCTCTGCCTGTTATAGTGCCAGGGGGATGATGATGGCATTGGGTTGCATACAGGCATTGATTTGCGATACAGATAGGTGCCCTGTAGGGGTGGCCACTCAAAACCCTTCTTTATATAAGGGATTGGATCCGGAAGTAAAGAAGGTACGCGTAGCTAATTTTCATGCGAACACAATGGAAGCCACAAAAGAACTGATGGAAGCTTGTGGTTTTAAAAACCTGGCTGGCATAGTGCCCTCCAAATTCTTTCGACGCGTGAACGAGTACCAGGTGAAAAATTTCGAACAGATATATTTTCCCGGAAAGCAAAGCAATTTGCAATACAAATATTCTTCACAACTGAATTAATATAATGAATTAACCGGTGTCCCCTGGCGATGCACAAACTAAGGTTGATAAGGATTTTTAGGAGGAAGGGAATTAGTCTGAAGTCGGGGTGAGAGAGTTGAAAAGTTGACAGGTTGACAAGTTGAGAAGGAAAAGAACCGCAGAACAATAGAACAAGCGGGGCCCCGGGTGGTCATAAACGACAACGTTTTTATTAAATGATTCAATGTCTCCCGCCTTTGCTCCATGCTATGAAAGGTTCAACCCCGGGTGACTTAAAGCTGAACTCCTTCTTACTTAAGTCATTATAGATAGCAGAGTACCTCCTATTAACGTCCTGGCTACGGTATAGATACTGCGTGATCATCACGCAGTATCTATACCGTTGGTATGCTTCAACATAACTTTAGCCTGCAAGGAAGCATGCCTTAAGCATTGCTATGGAATTTGCATGTTTACAAACCAACAAGTTGATAACTAATAAAATAAACTTATAATCCAGTCCCATTCATAGGCCCGGGTTGACCCTTTCTGGCCCTTTTCCGGCTAAAAGCGGCAAAAACGGCCCATTCCTGGCCGGAGGCTTTGAACTCTAAATCGTGTTTGCAAACTTGCAGCCATAAAAACAATACTATATGGCTAAGCAAAAAGGGCGTGTGAAAATCAGGGGTACGGTGGATGATAACCTGAACTTTTATTATGACATGGTTTGGGGCTACCTTTTAAGACTGCTGCCTGGAGTGGATAGTCATCGCTTCTGGAATGATCCGGCCTTTGAAGGTAGCAGGAGGAGTTCCAGGCGCTTTGGTGAGGGCAATATCATGTCTTCCATTATCTACCGCTTTGTACCTCAAAATAGAAGGTACAGGTATTTATTTAAACAGGTAAGAGCCATAGCCATTGTCTGCCTGAAGCATAACATGTCAAAAGCAGATGTATTCACCGCCATTTATACCTTCCTGGAGCAAGAAAAGCGGATCTCTCTTACAAGGGAACAGTTTGAGTTATTGGTTGCTTCCTTTGAACAGGAATTATCTGAAAGGCTCAATGAACCAAAGGAAGAAAAGGTAAAGAAGGCAAGGAATAAGCTGGAGCTCCTAATTACAGCACCCCTGCAGCAGGAAGACAATGAGTTCTTAGCGCTTTATATGGATGATTATGAATGGAAGGTAAGGTTTGAAGGAACGTTTCCCGAAGATCACCAGGTGCCCCTGTTTTTACTACAGCATGTTGCCTGATACCTTGCTGCCATAGCATGACATAACAAAGCTGTTTATTTTGTTTTCCCCTTTTTTGCACTGGTTTTTTTCAATGGACTGGTTAACTGCGGAACTCTCTTTTTACCGGCCATTGTTTTTGTTTAGGTGCCTTCAGGAAGCACAGTGGTATGGGGATGATACAGGATCCCTAACATTTCTTGCATGTGCAATATGGCTGCCTGGTGCAGCTGTTGCACCAGATTCAAGAGTTGCTGCACATCTTTGGAACTGATTTGAAACTGATCGACATACCTGGCACTAGAATACGCTGATTCAAGTAACAAAAAAATGCGTTGATGTTTTACCGCTATTACACAAAAGCAGCTTGCTACTTCGGGCGCAAACCTGGCGATATGATTTTTCAATTCAGCTAGTACATGTGTACGGACCACCTGGCCGGTAAAGGCAATGATCAGGGCCCGCAGGCAAAGCTCTGTGGCCTGGTGCAGCATGAAGGAGGCCATTGGATTATTTCCCTTTGCCCAATAAAAGCAGGCGCCCTCATAAAATGACCGGGCTTTTGCTATGCCGGTTTGAAAAGCTTCGGCTGCCTTATCCCTGGCATTTAGCAGGCGTTGCCAAAGTGATTCCACCTGGCTGCCATCGGCAGCATACACACAGTTTTGTGGGATGCAGAAGGTGGACAGGAAAATATTACCCAGGCGGTACTGCAGTTCCAGTTCCGACTCCTGGCAGAGGGTATAGCTGGCATTTTCTGCCAAACGACAGGCCCGGATGATTTTTTGATACTGCTTGTGCCTTTGCGTATGCGTACCATTCAGAATAATGATAAAATGCTGGTGGCGCCAGAAGATCATTTGGGGGTGCAGGGCGGTTACCAGGCGTTTGATGAATGTTTTGGGAATTGTCGGGACCTGATTTACAATGGCAGAAGGTGGCATTTTATTGTTTTTAAAACAGGTGCTGAAGTGTACAGTGGTAAAACCTGCATAACAAAACGAGGGTGGACAAACTAAGATGGAAGAGGTTTCCATTTTCAATTTTGCAAAGAAGCATGACTTCCAGGCCTGTGGCATGGGCTGTACCACAAAGCGTTTCCCTGCGCTCTTCTCTCAGCATTGTTAGCCTTCGTCCTATATTTTCAAGTATAGTCTTATGGTCAGGATTTTTCTTCATGGACAGTGGTTTCATTTATGGTTTCTGTTTCTGCCGGCCGGAGTTCATTGTTCTTCCATTTGGGGCGTGGCCGGCCATCCAGTTCTGTAATAGCTCTTACATCTATTAGATGGCAGGCCTCCAGGAGTTTGTTGAGTAAAATATAGATTTCCAGGATATTGTAATTGTCCCCGGCATCAGAGAAGCTGCCTTTCAGGAAAGTATAATCCCGCAGTTCGTTGAAGATGAATTTCCAGGTTTCTTCACTGGCAAATGCTTCCAGTTTTTTGAATACTTTGTAAGGATTGAAGTATTCCTTTTCACTAAGGCTTCGGGGCGTGTAATACCAGGATGCCTGCCGGAAGTGCCAGCCACAGTATTGGGGATAGTTGGTAAGGTCCGGGGCCTGGTCTTCAGTAGGGGTAATAATGGCTGTATCCCTTTGCAAGCCGCTTTGGTGAATGAGCATGGAAGCAGCATACAATTGCTGCAGTCTTTCAAAAAAGTACAGGATATTGGAGACGTCTATCCCAGATTTTCGATTGGCATTTGATGCTTTGAGGATCTTTTGCAGGTATTTACGTGCCTGGGCTAAAGAGTATGCACTGAAAAAATCAGAGATCTCTGCATAGCCGGCCTGTATTTTCAGGCTTTCCAGCTTGTTATAAGGTGAAGTATTCATGATCTGTTTTTGTTGATGAATGATATGCAGGCATCCCGGCAACCCCAGGATTTGCAGGACATATAAAGTAACACAGGTGTTCGTTTCTAAAATATTCCTGCAGGTATATTTTAGAATAACAAATGACTATTTTAGAATGGCCGTTACAGGAAAATTGATTTATTTTGAAAGGTAAAATTGTAAAGCAAACATGATGGAAACTGCAGAACCAAGGGTGCACCAGGGAAGAAATATAAAACGATTCCGGGAGATGTGTGGCCTAAAGCAGGAAGCACTGGCCCTGGAGCTGGGTGCTGACTGGAACCAGAAAAGAATTTCCCTTTTGGAAGCCAAGGAAGAAATAGAGCCTGAGATTTTGAAACAGGTAGCTGATGTACTGAAGATGCCGGTTGAGGCTTTTACTAAGCTGGATGATGATGGTGCCATTAATATTATTTCCAGCACATTGCATGAGTCTTCAATAGCAAGTAATAATTATAATCCAACTTTTAATTATAATGTGGGTGATAAATGGATTGAAGCATTGGAAGAAATCAAGAAACTGAATTACGAGAAGATTGAATTATATGAACGCATGTTGAAGGACAAGAATGAGATGATTGAAAGACTGCAAAGATTAATAGCAGAAAAGAAATAATTAATTATAACGATGTACGATCAAGAGCTGCCGAAAGGTGGCTTTTGTTTTTTGTGGGACATTATTTAAACTTCTATATGGTGGCAGATGAATGGATCTCTACAAGTTTTAAAAATTGATTCACTGAATTAATAATTGCCAACCACACAGGTAGCTTTCAATGCGATCAATAATTTATTGACCGATATCTGTGTTAAGGATCTGAGATGGCATATTAAGCTGACTAATCCGTGATTGGAAAAGGAAATAAGGAAAGCGGGGGTGATGAAAACCCCCTTTTCTTATTTAATACTGCTAAATCAGAAGTATAAAATTTATGAGGGCAAATAGGGTGCACTCTGAATTTTGACATTTGTAATAATAAAACATTTTGTTTCTTATTGGTTTTTAATAATTTGTGCTAATCAATCTACTCTAGATTTAAATCTCTTTATAGATGCAACAACTCCTTTTTGAAAATTTCAAAATATTTAACGAACAAGTTCAAATCGATCTTGCTCCTATTACTCTTTTTACAGGGAAGAATAGTGCAGGTAAATCCACTATCATAAAGGGGCTATTGCTATTGTCAGACTTTATGAATGCTGATGTCCAATTGACAATAAATTTAAATAGCAGGAATTCAATAAAACATCGGCTGAACGTTTGGGAAAATGTAAAAAACTGGTATTCACAAAGTCAAACAGTTTCCTTTGGCTACTCACAAAATGACCTAAATTTTTATTTTTCTTTCTCTGCCGCTTCCGATGAATCAGGAGCTTTGTTGGATTTATTCGTCATGGAAGCTCCGGAAATCAACGATTATCTGGCTTTAAAAAGACGTTCTGAATTTATTTTGGATTTGACTGTAAGTCAAAGTTTCCTAAATTATTTGATTGGAAAACGGTTAAGAAACTCAGCAGATCATGATTATGAATCTCAAATTGCTGTCTTGAAGAAAAATCTACAAAGTATCAGGAAGAAAAAAGATAAAGCATCCCAACAGGAACTTATAGGCTTAATAACAGATGAAAAATCTACAGAAAAACAATTGACCATCTTTCAGGAGCATCAAAAGAAATCAGAAGTAACAAAAAATGAAAGGGAAATAATTTACAATCCGCAAATAGATGTAGAAGATGAAACATTTACAAGCTATCAGTTGCCAAACATAATAAGGTCAGCGTTACGTAGGTACATGGTTGAAGATTCGAAAAAGGGTGGAAAGCATGAAATGGAAAGCAGAAAACAGATGGACCTAATCTCATTTCGATTTGCAGATGCATTCAAATTTAGATCACAGTTTGCAGTGTATCATTTGAGTCCAGGTCGCATTAAACAGGCCCGGTTATATTACCTATATGAAGGCAATAGTGAATTTCATGATTTAATTAATTGGTATGGGAAACATGCAATACGTGCAGGAGAAGAACATCGATTTCTGCTTTACTGGATGAAAGAATTGGGTATCGGTGAAGATCTTAAAGTTAAGACGATCGAAGGTGAGGCTGCTACAGTAAAAATAGAACTTGTCGGAAGTGGTCAATACGTCGACTTAGCCGATCTTGGTTATGGTGCAGGACAAGTACTAAGTATTTTACTCGCCATTGTGAAAGTTCAATCAGATTTTGAGGATCTGGACTTAAGGTCAAGTCATCTAAAAAGGAACACTATATTAATGATTGAAGAAGCAGAATCGAACTTACATCCTCTTTTACAGAGTAAACTAGCAGAAATGTTTTATGAGGCATCCAAACTTTTTAAAATCCAGTTTATTCTCGAAACACATTCTGAATACTTAATTAGGAAGTTCCAGGTATTGATTGCTTCTCAAGCAAAAATTGCAGAAAAGTCAGTAGTATCAGAAGACATATTGATATATTATGTTGATAGTGTAGAAAACAAGAATGTTATAAACAAAATTACAATTCTTGAAGATGGTTCATTATCCGATCGCTTTGGTGAAGGCTTCTTTGATGAAGCTGATAAACAAGCAATGGAATTATTTAAGGCACAGAATTCAAAAAATTAGTGTAGAATGAAATTTCGAAATGCCTATTGTACACAAACTGCATTCGAAGAGATTTTTATCTTCAATGAAGAACATACAGATCTTTATAAGATAATAACAAAAGAGTGTCAGCTTAATATTAATCTTACGAAAGATGAATTAGCAGAGCACATCTTTAAAAGCATTTCTTTAAAAAGTTTTTACAAATCATCAGGTAAAATAATTCCATCACCTGAAGTTTTTGATCAGCTTCCTGATAAATTAGATTTTAGTGCTTACAACGGAGCTTTATTTATTGTCAATGCGGAGCCAGATAAGTGTGAGAATATTCGTAAGAAATATGGAGTATTGACTGTGTCAGCTTATAACCTTGAAGAATTTAAGAAAATCGTTGTACCACCAACCCCTTGGTCTTGGTCAACTGGTGAACGGAAAAAGTTTACTTGTCCGACGGGAAAATCATATTTAGGTTGGGGGGCTATTCTTCGACCTTTCTGTTTCCCTCAATCTTTGTCTGCTGCCAACCTAATTATAAATGACGACTATTTATTAAAGTATGAAGACCATTGGCTTATTGCTAGAAACATATTCTCAATTACTAAGGGTTTTCTTTCTGATTATTTGACTGGAGAAATGCAGGTATTGATTGTGTCAGGTTCAAGTAAGGCAAATCCTGGGGGATTTCAATTGAGTTCTGAAAAACTCGATAGCATATTACAAAAGTTAAACAGTCTTAAGGCAGAAGTCACGACCTGTAAGATTCGATTTGGTATACTTACTCATGATATAGATAATCATAAAAATGGCGAGTTCCATGAGCGATTTATAATTGCAGATTATTCTATTACCACTTCTAATTGGGGTTTCCTGGAATTTATTGATGATGCTGCACAAAGAGAAAATGATCTTAATTACCAATGGATTTTTTATAACATATCCAATAACAACGGATCTGATATTCCTTTCAAAAAAATGCAAAAGAAGATTGATGCAGTCAAAAGCTTAAAGGAAATGAACATTAGGATGAATTCGACGAGTACTCATTTTTTCAGAGGGCATTATGAAAATCGCTTATTAAACCTATAAGTGCAAATACCCTGCACTCATAAGTTTTTATCTTCGCAAACAAACATAAAAGAACAAGACCAAACATGTCTGACCAAAAACCAACTATAGATTTTATATACCGTATCACCAATGAGGTTCTTTGGAACACATTTAAAAAGAATGAGTTAGGCGACGTATTGCTTCCTTTTATTGTGCTTCGCCGCCTGGATTGCATGCTGGAGCCCAATAAAAAGAAAGTCAGAGATGCGTACCTCCAATTTAAGGACAAAGTAGCTCCTGATAAACTTGCTCCAATATTAAAGAAGGCTGCAGGCGGGTTGACGTATTTTAATACTTCTCAATACGATCTTAAGACTTTGGTGCAAGATGCTGCTAACATTGAAATTAATTTTCGCAGTTATATTAATGGATACTCAGAGGATGTTCGGGAGATACTGGAAAACTTTCAGTTAGACAAAGTAGTTGCCCGACTGGTTAAAAACGGCTTATTGTATAAACTTGTTGATGCCATGAGCCAGGTAGATCTTCATCTTGAGGCTGTGAATAACCATAACATGGGCTACATCTTTGAAGAGATTATTCGGATAGCCAATGAACAAAGTAATGAAACAGCTGGTGAGCACTTTACACCTCGTGAGGTAATTCGTTTGATGGCGCATATTGTTTTCTCAACAGAAAAAGACGATCTGAAGCAGGAAGGAGTTATCAGAACAGTTTACGACTGCGCATGTGGAACCGGCGGTATGTTGTCTATAGCTAAAACCTATGTTAAGGATGTTCTGAAATCACCGGCCATCATCAACATTTTTGGTCAGGAGATTAATGAGCAATCTTTTGCCGTGGCCAAATCGGATCTGCTTATTACCGGTGAAAACCCAGATAACATCCGTCACGGAAATACATTCATTGAAGACAAATTTGCTGAAAGAAAGTTCAACTACCTTTTTGCCAATCCTCCTTATGGTGTAAGCTGGAAGAAGGATGAATTGGATGTAAAGAACGAGGCACTTAACCCTATGGGCCGCTTTTCTGCCGGATTGCCTGCAACAAGCGATGGGCAGTTGCTATTTCTTCAGCACATGATCTATAAAATGGATCCCAAAGGAAGCCGGGTTGCTGTGGTTACCAATGGCTCCCCTCTTTTTACGGGAGACGCCGGGAGCGGTGAAAGCGAAATTCGTAAATGGATTATTACCAATGACTGGCTGGATTGCATTATTGCCTTGCCAGGAGATTTGTTCTACAATACCGGCATCCCAACCTATATCTGGATCATTAGCAATAAAAAGGAGAGCAAACGCAGAGGGAAAGTACAATTGATTAATGCTGCTGACCTGTGTAAGCCCATGAAGAAAAGCCTTGGTAATAAGCGTAAGGTGATAGCGCCAGAGCATATTAAAGAGATTGAAAAAATCTATCTAGAGTTTAAAGAAGGGGAACGTTGTAAGATTTACGACAATAACTTTTTTGGCTATTTTAAAGTAACAGTGGAGCAACCCGAGTACGACGAAAAAGGAAAAGCCAAAAAAGATAAGAATGGTTCGCTCAAGCCTGACTCAAAGAAGAGAGATACAGAATACATTCCGCTAACGGCTGATATAGAGCAATATTTTGACGAAGAAATAAAGCCGCACGTGTCAGACGCCTGGATAGATAAGAGCAAAACCAAGATTGGCTACGAGATCAACTTTACCAAGTATTTCTATAAATATCAAAAGCCTGTAGAAGCTGCCGTATTGAGGCAGGAGATCATTGCGCTGGAAGATGAAATACAGGGCTTACTAAAAGAAGTATTGAATAATTAATCTGCTTATATGGAACCAATACTAATTGTTGTTATTTCATTCATTGTGGGTGGTACTATGGCCTGGTTGATTGCCAGAAATAAAGCCGCTTCCTCCCTGGCTGTTTGCGAAGCCAGTTTGCAAGCTGAAAAAGGATTGCATCAACAAACCAGGGATAGTTTGACACAAACCTTAAGTGAAAAAAAGATCTTAGACGAAGCAAAAGGAGAGGCTGAACGCAAGGCCGCAATTGCTGAAACGAATTTTGAGAATGAAAAATCTGCTTTTGCGGGATACAAGAAAGAAATAGAAGGAGAATTACTTGAATTAAATGAAGCAATTACTTCGTTGAGAGAAGCCAATACGTCTTTGCTGACTGAAAACGAAGGATTGAAAGCCCGTCAGGAGGCAACCTTTGTAAGTATTAAAGATCAAAAAGAATTCATAGAGAAGGCAAACGAAAAGCTGAAGGATGCCTTTGGTAATCTTTCTGCTCAAGCGCTGAAATCAAATAATGAATCTTTTGTAGAACTGGCAAAAGCTAAGTTGGAAGAAAAAGTGACAGAAGCAAAAGGAGATCTGGATAAAAAACAGCAGGCCATCGATCTAGTAGTGAAACCCTTGGCTGAAAGCTTATCGAAGATTGATGAAAAAATTAATTCCCTGGAGACAAAGCGGGAAGGTGCCTACAGCAATATTGCTACCCTGCTTGACCAGATGAAGGCCAGCACCCTTGCGTTGGATAAAGAGACCCGTAGCCTGGTAAGTGCTTTAAAAACCAGCACCAGCCGTGGCCGATATGGTGAAATTGCCTTGCGCCGGTTGGTGGAATTTGCCGGCATGATGGAGCATTGCGATTTTGTAGAGCAGGTGAGTACTGAAACTGAGACTGGAAAGCTGCGCCCTGATTTGATTGTAAAGCTGCCTGAAAACCGGAAGGTGGTGGTGGATAGCAAAGTGCCCCTTTCCGCCTACCTGGAGGTTTTTGAAACGGAGGATGCAGAAGTTCAGAAACAGTGTATGGACAGACACGTCGTGGCCATTAAAAAACACTTGAAAGATCTGAGTGGTAAAGCCTATTGGGACCAATTTAATGAAGCGCCGGACTTTGTAGTGCTTTTCATGCAGATTGAAAGCAGCTTCGGCGCTGCTCTGCAGGTTTGGCCGGGAATGATTGAAGAAGCATTGAACAACCGCATTATCATAGCAACTCCCACAACGTTGATTACCATGCTGCGTAGCATAGGGTATGGTTGGAACCAGATGAAGACCATTGAGAACATTGATGAAATACGAGATGCCGCAGTGGAATTGTATGAACGCAGTGTAACCTTGATGGAGCATATGAGCAGCGTAGGTACCAGCTTAAAGAGCACAGTAAACCATTATAACAAAGCCATTGGCAGTTTGGAAAGCAATTTTCTTCCTCAGGGCAGAAGGATTGCGCAACTCTCTAAAGCTTATACAAAAAAGGCATTGCCTGAATTAAGTTCCCTAGAAGTAACAACAAGGGAAATTGTTGCTCAGGCTCCGGAGCAATCCAGTCCTGTAACAATTCTTAGCTTAGAAACATCGACAGATAATACAGAAGAAAAGGAAAAGATTTAATGAAGCGATACGATACATACAAGGAGTCTGGTATAGAATGGATAGGTAAAATACCAAATGATTGGAAAATTAATAAGATTAAGTATTTGGCCACTGTAATTAATGGTTCTACACCCGACAGCGGAATAGATAAATATTGGGATGGTGATATTGATTGGGTAACTCCTGCAGATATCAGCAAGATTCAAGACAATTATATTAGCAATTCAATAAGAAAAATTACAGAAGAGGGATTAAACAATTGTGGAACAACTCTGGTACCAAAGGGCAGTGTTATACTTACTACAAGAGCCCCGATAGGCAATGTAGCTATTGCGGGAAAAGAACTTTGTACAAATCAAGGATGCAAATCA
The DNA here is from genome assembly GCF_059568575.1 of Flavisolibacter ginsengiterrae DSM 18136. Lineage (NCBI taxonomy): Bacteria > Pseudomonadati > Bacteroidota > Chitinophagia > Chitinophagales > Chitinophagaceae > Flavisolibacter > Flavisolibacter ginsengiterrae. The sequence continues at coordinate 107,929 of NZ_JCANTR010000013.1, read as the reverse complement.
CTTTTGTTTAAATCTAATTCTAACTTTTACTATTATCAATTCCTTGCTTTTAAGGATCAATTAGAAGCCGCTGGCAATGGATCTACTTTTAAAGAACTTTCAACTACTTCTTTAAAAGGTTTTCCATTTGTTATGCCTTCTAAAAGGGAAAAAGATTTGATTTCCTCATATTTAGATAAGAAGACGGAACAAATCAATCAAATTATCCAACAAAAAGAACTCCTTCTCGAAAAACTTCAGGCAAAACGTCAGGCAATTATCAATGAGACGGTAACTAAAGGATTGAATCCTAATGTTCGGATGAAGCCATCTGGCGTTGAATGGCTGGGAGATATTCCGGAGAGTTGGCAAGTTAAACGCATAAAGCACATTTCGGAGATTCAAGGGCGTATAGGCTTCAAGGGTTATACAAAAGAAGATTTAGTGGAAGCAGGCGAGGGTGCTCTTACTTTAGGTGCAAAGCACATTGATAAGTTCAACCAGTTGAAGTTGTCAGATCCGGAATATATTAGTTGGGGAAAGTACTACGAATCACCTGAAATAATGGTTCAACAAGGAGATTTAGTATTCACCCAAAGAGGTTCTCTTGGTAAGGTTGCTGTAATTAGGTCAGATATTGGACCAGCTACAATTAATCCAAGTATGATCTTATTAAAGAATCAAAAAATTGACTCTGAATTCTTTTATTATTTCTTAATCTCAAATTTCATTATTTCCAAGATAAAATTGATTCAAACATCTACGGCAGTGCCGATGATCAGTCAACGACAATTAGGAGATTTTGAAATTCTAGTTCCGAATGTAATAGAGCAAAAGGAAATAGTTAGACATCTAAATAACATCAATAAGAAGTTTAGAAAATTAGAAGATATTATTATTAATCAAATTGAAAAGCTGAATGCTTATCGCCAATCCTTAATTTCAGAAGTAGTAACCGGTAAAATCAAAGTAGTTTAAGATGGCATCAGGTGTAAAAGAAAAAGATTTTGAAGGACATATTGTAGAACATCTGTCAGCGCCATCAAAAGGGGGTTATATCCATCTTTTGTCTGAACAGTATGACAAAAGCTTGTGTATGGTGCCAGAAGAGGTTTTAAATTTTATCCAGGATACACAGCCTAAAGCTTATAAAGCCCTGCACGATCAATACGGTGCCCAAACCGACCAGCGCATTTTACAAAACCTGAAAACCAATATAAAGAATTACGGTACGCTACATGTTCTCCGCAAAGGCTTCCGTGATCGTGGCCAGGATATCAAGCTTTGTTATTTTAAGCCAGCCAACAGCAAAAATGCTGAGCACCAGGAATTGTATGAAAAGAACCGCTTTGCAGTCATTAGGCAATTGTACTTTTCTGATCGTTCGGAAGAAAGCATTGATGTGGTCCTTTTCCTGAATGGTTTACCCATCATCACCGCTGAAGTAAAAAATGCATTAACCGGTCAATACCTTACCGATGCCATCCGGCAGTATAAACAGGATAGGGATCCAAGGGAGCCATTGCTCGCTTATAAGCGTTGCCTTGTTCATTTTGCCGTAAGTACCGAGAAAGTGAGCATGACGACAAAGCTTGCAAAAGAAGCTACGTTTTTCCTGCCCTTTAATATGGGAATTGAAAACCCAGTGAATGAAACTGGTTTTGCCATATCTTATCTATGGGAAGATGTCTGGAGTAAAGACAGCCTGCTCGATCTGATTCAGAACTTCCTCCACATACAAAAGGAAAAAGAAAAGTTTTACGACGAAGCCACTAAAACACTAAGGGAAAAAGAAACGGAAAAATTCATTTTCCCCCGTTTTCACCAACGTAGGGCAGTTTACAAGCTGTTGGAGGAATTAGAGAGGGATGGCGTTGGTACTAACTACCTGATTCAACACTCAGCCGGTTCGGGAAAGAGTAATACCATAAGCTGGCTGGCACACCGGCTTTCCGGCTTCTTTAGAAATGCGGATGACCAGAACCGGATGTACGACAGTGTAATTGTTGTCACTGACAGAAGGGTGTTGGATAAACAATTACGAGATAATATCCGCCAGTTTGAACAAGTGCCAGGCGTAGTGGAAGCCATCGATGATAAAAAAAGTGCTCAGGATTTAAAGCATGCCATTGAAAAAGGCAAAAGCATAATCATTACCACCCTGCAGAAGTTCCCGGTTATTTCGGAAACCATCAGGCAACTTCCCAATCGTAACTATGCTGTGATTATTGACGAGGCGCATAGCTCGCAGACCGGAGAAGCAGGCAGGAAAATGCGTAAAGCGCTAAGCCTGAAAGAAGCGGAAGTAGAAGAAGAAAGAGAAAAGACCCTGGATGAATTGGTGTTAGAAGAAATTGAGAAAACAGGGAGGCAAAAGAATATTTCCTTTTTTGCCTTTACTGCCACACCAAAGAATAAAACGAAAGAATTGTTTGGTACCATGATCAATGGCGAACTGCAAGCCATTGAAAAATATACCATGGAACAAGCCATAAAGGAAGGATTTATCCTGGATGTTTTGAAATCGTACGTTTCTTTTAAAAGATATTACAAACTTGCCAAGCGTCCGGATATTGATGATAAGGAATACGATAAGCGTAAAACCATCCGGTTATTGAACTCTTACGTTGACCTCCAGGATGATGCTATAGAAACCAAGAGCAGGATTATGCTGGAGCATTTTGTCACCAAAACTGCAAAGGAAATACAAGGTAAGGCCAGAGCCATGCTGGTAACACGAAGCCGCTTGCATGCAGTACGTTACAAGCGAAAGTTTGATGATATTATGCGGGAAATGAATCTGCCGTATAAAGCTTTAGTAGCCTTTTCCGGCAGTGTGTATGATGCCGAAACAGACCAGGAGTACACGGAAACAAGTATGAACGAGCTGCAAGGCAAATACAGTATTGTTGAAGCCTTTAAGCTGCCACAATACCGCATCTTAATAGTAGCCAACAAGTTTCAAACAGGATTCGATGAGCCGCTGCTCCACACCATGTTTGTCGATAAAAAGCTTGGTGATGTAAATACGGTGCAGACTTTAAGCCGCCTGAATCGTACCGCCTTTGGTAAAAACAGCACCATGATCCTGGATTTTGTAAATGACCCGGAAAAAGTACAGGAAGACTTCCAGGATTATTATACCTACAACTTCATGAAGGAGGAAAACCAAACCGATCCAAATGAGTTGTATGATATTTTGACAAGCCTCACTTCGTTTCCTGTTTTCAACAAACAGGATGTGGAGGCCTATGCTGATATCTGGTTCCGTAAAGGTGACAACATGGAACGGTTACAACCGATACTAAATTGCTGCAAACTTCTTTTTGATGAATTGAATGATGACGAAAAAGAAAAATTTAGGAAGAATACCAATGATTTTACAAGGCTGTATCGGTTCCTGAGTCTCATTATTACATTTAAAGATGTAGACCTTGAAAAGCACTATATATTCCTGAGCCATTTAATAAGAAAGCTGCCAAAGAATGGCTTCAGTTTGCCCACTGAAGTTTTGGATGAAGTTGAATTGGCCACCTATAAAGTGCAAAAGCAGTTCGAAACGGAAATGAGCATGGTATCTGAGCCAGGAGAACTTTATGGCATGCACCGGAGTGGCGAAGGCAAACCACCGGAAGATGAGCAGGATTTGTTGTCCAATATTATTAAGGCGTTGAATGATACATACGGTTTAAACCTGAAAGAGGAGGATAAGAAAGATTTCACAGTTATGAGGGATAAGATAAATGCAGATGCAGAACTTGCTTCTTATTTCAATCCAGCGAATTCAAAGGAGAACATCAGGGATAAATTCAATGAAAAGCTGGATGAGGCATTATTGGACTTTATCAATACAAAGCTTGACCTGTATAATAAGCTTTCGGAAGATAAGGCTAACGCTACGATGAAGAGAATGTGGTTCAATGCTATGTATGATCATTTGGTGAGAGATATGAGAAGAATTTAATGTCTGAACTAAGTAATTTAAGCCACTTTATCTATGACACTAACTGCCAATATTAGAAAAATATTATTTCGCATAGCAGGATTTAAAGATGAGCTACTTTTTACACCTCCAATCCGAACAAGGATAATTTGGGTTGCTATTTTTCAATTATTTGTGGCTTTAAATGCTTCCCTTATTTTTTATAATGGTTCTGTAGCTAAAAAAACTTTTTCGATTAAATATTTAGTTATTTCAATTTGTTTTGGGCTTTTGGTATTTACAGCAACAAGAGTTCTAAAAACAAGTTGGAAGGGAAATATTATTTCTGCCATATTTATAACGCAAGCATTGGCATTAATTCTTTTTGTTTTTTCAATTCGAGGTTTATACGGAGATGATAAAATAGAAGAACAAGCGGAGATGATCAAAAATAGTTACGCAAAAAAAAAGGTAGATGAGTGGAAGCATACAGGAGATTATTTGGAACTAAAAAGGACTGTATTAAATCAAATAAGAATTGAAAATATTGATAACGGAAAGAACCTTTCAACTGATTCGATCAGAATTTTAGCATCAAATAGACTTTCTATAAAGGAGAATCAAATTTTTAACTTAGGCAAGGAAGAGTATAGTAAAAAACACTTTAAAAAGATTAATGGTTTTTTGTCTCTAATAAGTAATAATTGGCAAAAAATATTTTCCAGCATTATTACTTTTATCTTATTTATTTTTTTATTAAATACTCCAGCAATTCTTTATCGGGATGCAAGTGATCGTTTGTTGGAAATTAAGAACGAAAGAAGAAAATCCTTATTAAATCAAATCAATATTTTCTCCTCTATTCAACATGAATTAGGTAATAAATTACCAGCTTTAAAAAATGACATATCTGATTTGAAAGACTTTTTTATGTCTTATAAGCAGTCCATTGGACTAGGAATTGAACAAAAAATAAGAAATCCTTTACCGGGGGAAGATATAAATGAAATTGATAGTATAGCAGATGTACTTAATAGAGTTGAAAGTAAATTAAATTACTCAATCAATATTGTAGATAATGCTGGTGGAATTATTAAATCTGATCCAAATAGGTACGCTCCACATAAAGTTAATTTGATTAAATTTTTAAAAGAAGAAACACATAAACACTTGGATAGGTCCCGACAAATAGAATTTAAATTTATTGGCGACGAAAATACTTCGATAAACTTGGATACAAAGCAATTTTCAATTATGATAAATAATTTTATCAATAATGCAATTAGACATGGATTCACTGATCCAAACCTAAAATACCAAATGATATTTCAGATTTTGGAAGAGAAAAATGCCATTAACCTTTTAATAAAGAATAATGGCAACCCTTTTCCAGACAGTTTTTCTTTGGAAAAATATAAGCAGCCATTTTCCTATTCTGGTGCCACAGGAAACACAGGTTTAGGTGGTTATATAATTAGTAATGTATTGCAGAATCACAACGCTACTCTTGAAATTAAAAAAGATATTAAGCCTGAGGATAACTTTAAAGTTCAATTTATAATAAAGTTTTTAAAATAAGTTATGGATTATCCAATAGAGATTTTAATGATAGATGATGATATAGACAATTATGAATCTTTGAAAAACTTTGCTGCAAAAAATAGGGTAATACTACGTTATTCAAATAATCTCAAAGATGGGGTAGCCAGGCTTAGAGAAAGTAAAAAAATAATGGCTGTTATTTTAGATGGAAAGGGATTTATTGAGCCTAACCAGGAGCGCGGATCGGAAAGGGAAGATTTTGTGCATGAGGCATTGACAATGTTAGCACTATTAGAATCTGAGCAAAAGAGATTTATTCCAAAATGTGTTTTGACGGCATGGTATGATAAACTTTTGGAAAGCTTAGAAAGCAGAGTAAAAGTTTATGATAAAAAAAAGATAGTATTAGATGAGGAAGTAAAAACTGAACTTTTTGCTCATTTAAAAAAGCAAGCTTTTGAATCAGATTTATATAGAATTAGGAAAAATTACTTGAATATATTTACGGCTATAGGGCGATTAAATTTTCACTCTACTATAGATACTAATTTATTTTTCGCTTTATCTAAAATTGAATCACAATCAATCAATAAAAGCGATTTCAATAATTTAAGAGATTTATTTGAAGCCATTTTAACTAAAATAAATTCTATCAGTTCTATTACTCTTCCGAATAATTTATTTAAAGCAGATGGAAGGCCAAACTTAGAGTTTTGCATTCGATATCTTTCTGGGCTTCAAATTAAGGCAAATGACGTCCTTTTATATGATAAGATTGAAAACCCAAGAGTAGATGCCCATATTGCATCAGCATTTGTTTATGTAAAAAATGGTACAAGTATTTTGTCGCATAATTATAAGTCGAAATGGTCTAATTACTTTTATAGTTCAATTGTATTCGCATTATGTGAGATATTTATATGGTTGGAACAATTTCACTTAGATGGAAACAAACAAATCATAAATTGAGAAGACATTTTTAATTTATGAATAGTAATAGTCAATTATTTATTTTTTGGGAGATAGTTTTCTTTTCCTAAGGTAAATAGATTACTAATTGCCTGTCGTAAATTTTCTGGTGCAATTACTTCTATATTCGGACCATAACTAAGTAAAAGAGCTTGCATTTCAAAGTTAACGTAGAGTTGAAATTGAACTTTTATGGAACCATCAGCATATTCTTTTAAAACTTGCTGACTTTTATGTATAGGTTTTGAAAGAATGTAATCTGCAGATTCCTTATTTACTTTAATTATTATTTCCTCTAAAACCTTTTCTTTCGGGAAAGTAACACCAATTAAATCATTGAAATAAGTATCGGGGTTAAATATGTCATTTTCTTGAAACACTTCTTTGCAGTTACTTAGTTTTTTTATTCTGTCCAATGCAATATTAATTGCATAATTAGTGCTTGTTATTCTTCCTATTACATACCATCTGTTTCTATATTCTTTCAGCATATATGGATGGAAAATCCATTCGCGAATGTCTTTTCCAAAGGGCTGGTACGTAATCTTAATTGCACATTTATTCAAGACTGCGTTAAAGAGGTCGTCTAAATGCTCCTGGCCTAAAGCCTTTGTATGCTCTTCAAAAGCAATCATTGTGGTGCGGTTGGGAACGTTGGTATGTACTTTGTTTTCGAGTTTTGTTACAATATCATCGATATCCTTAATAATATTTAAGTCAGTTGCTTTTTTAAGAATTTCTATAGCCTGCCTTAATAGGCCGACATCTTCTTCGTCAATAGGTACATTCTTGATTGAGAACTTTTCAGAATAATAAATGTAAGGATCTGATTTTGTCGCCCTTTTTATAGGCGCGCCAATTTTATTCTCCAGATGTGCAATATCATTATAAAAGGTGTGACGTCCAATGCGGCTATAGCCTCCTTCTTCAAGCCTTTCATTTAAATCATACATCAATTCCTGCATCTTCCTTCTCCTCGGACTACCTAGTAATTCGTCCAATATCTCTACCCTGATTTGAAAACTTTTATTTAATGGCATATGAGTGCAAATAGATTGCAGTAAGAACGTAAAAATTCGCCAAAGTAAAAAAATATGAAAATGGAAAATATTGATTTTGACCCTAAAGGCCTTGGAAACACTGAAAATCCCAAAGAGGAAAATAATTCTGAGTTCAGTGAGTTAAGCAATTCGGTTGAGGAAGAGGATGATGAATATATTGAAGATGAAGAGGATTTCAACACACTAAATGAAGATGATAACTATGACAATTATGGCAAAAGTAGTGAAAAATATGGGTGGTATAATGGCTGGAGCGACGACGTTATTGACGACGCTTTTGAGGGTGATCCGGAGAATACGTGGAATGTAGATTAACGAATGCAAATAGCTTGCACCTTCAATTTACAACTTTGCTAACAGTTCTTTAAATCAGCTCATTTTCTAGCTAAAGTGCTTTGCAGAATGAAAATGGTTGAGTGCAGATACATTGGACTGATGAGAAATAACATTGCAATATCAAGATGATACAAACTCTAACATATAGCGAATTGTTGCTCTCGGAGCCATGGCGACGAAAAAGAGAGGTAATACTAAGAAGGGACAAAAATAAGTGCTGCAATTGTGGATCAGCGAAACAATTACAGGTACACCATCGCCAATATCATGTGCACCCTGTGACAGGTGATAAACGAGATCCCTGGGATTATGATAATCGGTTCCTAGTTACTCTTTGTGAAACATGTCATTCCTCAGGCCATAAACAATATTCTATTCCATCTTTTAAACATTAAAATATATTATTTATGTCTTTGTTCAATTTTTTTCGCAAATCAGAGAGAGCTATAGAAACCCAGGTAGAGCCTTTAATTGAACCTACAATTAGCAAATCATTGTTTGTCGATACAGCCGAGCCGCAGGTTGCAGAACCAGCCCATAGACAGTCTGCTATTTGTACTTTCCTAAATAAGGATTATATGACAAAGGGATATCATGATGGATACTTATACCCCAACGCCGAGTTGATGGATGCTAATATAAAAAAGTTGCGGTCTGACTTTCGTATGGCAGTCGACCATGTGATAGATGATAAACGCACAGCCATTAATGAACTGAAGTTGCATCAGATTAATACCAAGGGCATATCTGAAAGGCTAGAAGAAGAATTAAATCAAAAAGTTCAAGAGCTTGGAAACCTGATTCACGAACTGGATACCCAAAAGATTCTCTCAATAGAAAATGAAGGGCTGATATCAGGTGCTATAAATGACTACCGGATAGGTTTTATAAAAGGTATTGAGCAATACCGCCAGGAAAAACTTTTGGCAGGAAGTACCAGATTGTTTTAACTATAAAAATTCATGCTATGCTTAAGTTCTATTGTTTTATTACTGGTGACCAGTATTCAATGTTAGTTGAAGATACCCCAAAGAGTAAGCAAAAAGTTGCATTGATGGCGAATGCCTTGCTTCTTCCTGTCCTTGCTTGGGCAATTAACGGGTACCTGTTAACCAGACAGGTGTTAGAAACATCCTGGGGTGTGGCACTTTTCACCAGTTTTATATGCGCATTCGTAATCTTCCTTGTTGAGCGAATCATTATTATGTCGACAACAAGTGAAGGAATGAAACGGTTCCGTATTGTCCTGGGCGTTTGTGTGGCATTGCTGGGATCCCTGGCACTGGACGAGGTAATTTTTAAAAGTGACATTGACTACCAGCTTAATATAAACAAAGAGCAATTCGCAGAAATAAGAGCTAAAGAAGCCGGTTTTCGATTTGATACATTAAATGGGATGGCGGGACGGCTGCAATCAATAAATCAGGGTAAAGATAATATCGGTGTTGCCGAACAAATTGCCATCAATGAAATGGATGGCAAAGGAAGTGGTGTAAAAGGAGCGGGTAAAATCGCACAGAAAAAGCTGGATATTGCTGCCAACAGGAAAATTGTTGTTGAACTTGAACAGCGATCTTATGATTCACTTATTCAAGCAAAGACTACTGAATTAAATCTTGTCAAGGAAAAAGCCAAAGCGGAATACAAAGATGGATTGATGATCAGGGTGGATTCTCTCTTTCAACTAGTATTTAGCGATTGGGGAATGGCTATTGCTTATTTAGTTCTTACCGTATTAATGTTTTGTATTGAGTTTATTGTTGTCCTTGTAAAGTCCAAAACACCTGAATCCAATTACGAAAGGCGTGTTAAACTAATAGAGTCTATAGGCGAAAAAAGGATGCAAATTTTAAGCAGCAAAGATTCCCCATTAATAGATCCAGGTTATTGTCTGCCTAATGCACAATCTGCCAGGCAATCATTAAATAAAAATCAATCACTATTTAATTAATAAAAATGAGACATAAAGTATTTAACCTAATTATTTTAGATGAAAGCGGGTCTATGCAGTCAATAAAGAATTATATAATTCAAGGATTCAATGAAGTGGTTCAAACTATCAAAGGAATAGAAACTCAATTTCCCGAACAGGAACATTTTGTTTCTTTTGTCAGCTTTAATGGTTTAGGACGAAAAACTTTGTTATGGAATGTACCAGCCAAAGATCTTCAACTAATAGATTCTGCTAATTATAGACCTGAGGCAAACACTCCATTATTTGATGCAATTGGATATTGTGTAACCAGGCTTAATACAGACTTGAACGAAACCATGAATTATAATGTTCTGGTAACGATCATAACTGATGGTGAGGAAAATTCCTCACAGGAGTATAATCAATATTCTATTAAAAGAATAATTGAAGCACTAAAGGAAAAAAGATGGACATTTAGCTATATTGGTACTGATCATAATGTTGTCCAGGTTGCTACTTCTATCTCCATAAATAATAGTATTCATTTCGAAAAAACATCCTCTGGATTAAAAGATATTTTTGCCAGGGAGAAGCTTTCCAGGTTTAACTATAGCCAAAATATCAGGGATAAAAAAGATACTAAGGATAATTATTTTGAGTAGATAATAGCTATTAGCTATTAGCAAATTCATGATACAAACAATGTTATTCTTCAGAATTTTTATCTTGTTTTCTCCTTATATTTAAACCAGACTTGAAAACCACACCATATTTGAATTCAATCCTTAAGATCTTAATAATTCCCCACTTGGTTGATAAGGAGAGAAGGTCACCAAGCTAAAACGCTGCCCCTACCTTCTTTTATTTGAACTGGTTAATTTTAAAAACCCAATACCCTGCCACAATCAGCCCTGCACTGTATAAAACCGACATCCATTCAATCCATATCATACTTTTTTCAAAGACCGGGAACATGACCATGATGGTATAGGAATAGGGAAAGCAATTGGCTAAGGATGAATGGCTGTTAAAAACAAACCATATGCCCATGGCCCAGAGCACCAGTCCAATGGCAATGGGGGCAATGAAGTTTTTCAGCTTTAATCCTAATAAAAACTGCACCATGATGATGGTGAGTACGGAGAGGTAAATCTTTAATAAGTAGCCTGCTATGGTTTTCCAGTCCAGTGCTTAGGAAAATAAATGCAGCGAGGGATCAATACGGTCAATAATGAATGAGCCAATAGCTGTACTGGTAATAAAACTGGTGAGAAATAATATTACCAGCATTTGTACCAACAGGAATTTGGAAACATATAGCTGTGCCAGGGGCTGCGGGCTGGCAAGCAATTGTTTCCAGGTATTGGACCTGTATTCGGTTTGGGGCAGCAAGGTGCTGACAAGGATCACAAACAATGGCAGGATCATTACATTAATGGCTATAATCCTTCTATATAAAGAATTATAGCTATTAAACCAATTACTCATGTCCTTTCGATCAGTAGAATGTTAGTCCAATGATTATGCTGCAACTCCATTACTTAAACATCAAATGCAACGATACCATATTTGAACTCAACCCTTCTGACCTTACATAATGTCCAACTCTTAATTTAACGCTGCTTAAATGCTGAATGCCCAGGATACCATTAGGAGGTCCTATCCTTAAGTTGCCTCCAAAGAAGTGGCTGTGAAACTTCGAGAGATCATAATCGCTGGTGAAATAGGATTCTGAGGCGGCATGAACTCCATAAGGTGCAAAATAGCTGGCTGCCTGTAGGGTATGTCTTAGCCTTTTCCCGGCGTTCTCTTCGTATTTGCGGTTAAAATGGTTTCGCTGGGAACGCAAACATCCTTCTCTTTTATGGGTATTTATGGGTAAATTTTCGGGTAGGATATAATTTGGACAAAGCCAGGATTCTTCTTCACTATATAAGAATACGGCTCGTAAAAAGTTCCATATTTCTGTTTAAATCTGTATAAGTACATGATGCTTAATTAATTAATTAAAATATTAGTATTGCCTTTAACCCTTCTTGATATAAAGTAATCTTATTTACGGTTAAGTTTAGTTTCATGCCCTTAAAGTAAACTTAAAGAAAAATAAATGTTGTTAGTCTGCATCCTACAAAGGGATATAGAAGAGGTTTGTCAACTTAGTACTAAAGCTTTAAACTATATGGTAAACCTATTTTTAGAAAAGGGGTGGTTGAAGAAAGTTAGTTTATCTGAAAGATACCGTTCCTTCATTTTTGAACCTTACCTTAAACTTTTCGAGTAAAACATAGACTGACTGCATAGCATAAAAGTTCATCAGCCCTAGTTTTTACTTCTGCATTTCATCCCTGGTAAATATGATCAAAATTCAGTATCTTGAATGGAACGAAAACTGACCCCATATGCCAATCTACATGGATGTGCACAATGTGCCCGGCGTTAAGGCGGGCGACGTAGCACAGGCGCATGCCAAGGACCTGCTTCACCAGGATGATTATGGTTGTAAATGCATGACCTATTGGGTAGACGAATGGCGGGAGACCATCTTTTGCCTGATAGAAGCTCCGGACAAGGACGCGGTGAAAGAAATGCACCGTAGTGCTCATGGCCTGGTACCCAACAAGATCATAGAAGTCAGCAGCTCAGTAGTGCAATCTTTTTTAGGCCGGATCTATGACCCCGAAGAGGCTGAGGTGAACAACGAAGGTTTTAAAGTATTCAGCGATCCTTCCTTCAGGGTCTTATTAATGACCAATACCAATGACCCGGTGCTGCTGCGGCACCAGCTGGGTACAGATGCAGCCAATGAGCTATTGAACAGGCATAACCAGATCATCAGGAAACATATTGCGGCATACGGCGGAAGCGAAGTGGAACATGGGGGTAATGGCTTTATCATCTCCTTTACCTCGGCTGCCAAGGCTGTGTCCTGTGCGCTCGCCCTGCAACATGAAATGCATGAACTGGAAAGCCTGGGCATTAAAATGAGTATCAGTGCTGGTGAGCCCATAGAAAAAAGCAATAAGCTTTTTGGGGATGCCATTCAAAAGGCGCAATGTATGTGCGCTATCGGTAAATACTTCCAGGTGGCACTGGAATCTTCGGTGAAAGAAATGGTGGCCAAAGACTATAGCACCAATGGAGGCAATGGCTTTTTTACCCTGGCACCGCAGGATGAGCAATTGCTGGAAATGTTATTTGCCAAACTGGAAGCGCACTGGCAGGATCCTGATTTCGACATTGAAAATTACTGCCATGAAATGGCCATGAGTAAATCGCAACTATACCGCAAGACCGTGGCCCTGACCGGCCTTTCACCCAATACATTGCTGAAGGAGTTTCGCCTGGAAAAGGCCAAGCAGCTGATGAAGAAACAATACTATAATGTTTCGCAGATCACTTTTGATTCCGGATTTAGCAGTCCTTCCTATTTTACCAAGTGTTTTAAAAAGAAATATGGTTTGTTGCCCATGAGCTATATGGGGATGCTGCATTAGGTATTTGAGAGTTAATATTTAAGATGTAATATTAGGATGAACTAAGTTCAAGAATTTCTGAAACTTCAGAACTATTTGAATGAAATATGGTTGACTTCGGCAAGTTCCTTTTTGTTCGTTTTTTTGCTTGCCCAAAAAAAAGAACCAAAAAAAAGGGCAGGCAAACCCCAACGCTCCGCGGGTTTTGCCAGGCCAGCGCACAACTGTCATAACTACTGGTTGCAACAATCATTTTGAATACTGGCCTTCCTTGAAAGTGTTTACTTCAAGAGATATAGTTAGACACTGAAAGAGCAATCACGTGCTATGCGCAGATACTAAATCCTCCTTCGCTTAGCTTCGGCGGACAAAGGGCGCTGAATTGCGGAGGTTAGGCTTCGGCCTATTTAGCTTTCAGTACTCGAATTTCCGCAATGAGGCGCTGGACGAGTATGAAAGATCGAAGTGTTTTTTGTTACGTTGAATTTGGGGCATTTTAGGTAATACAGGCTTTGCTATTTCAACAGTCGCTTATGTTTTTTCCACAGACCCCGCATGCAGCGGGGTGATCCCTCTATTCGTCGGGACAGGCATGGCCGTGGGTGAATAATAGCAGTCTGTATTTGGTTCGACAATCTTAATATTTAAAGCAATGAATGAAACTAGACCTGACTGCAAAGTGTAAACAATGATTCTCTTTCATCCCGCCTTGGCGGGATCTTTGAACTGAACATGGAGCGGCGGAACTATTGTTGAAGCATAATTGAGCTTGCATACAATAGGAGCGTTCGGTTATTTTTTACAGGTCAAAAAGGCTTTAATATATCAACAGTCACCTATGCTTTTGTCACAGATGCTTCGTGCCTCAGCATGACAAATTCAGATTGTGACTTATTTCAATCATTACTATTATCGACTATTAAGATGCTCAACTTACCTCCGTGTCCCTCGGTGCCGTTCTGCCGCTGTGGTTCCTTTTCTACTCCCGACTCCAGACTCCCGACTCTCTCTCCTTATCAACCTGTCAACCTGTCAACTTCTCCTCCTTTGTGCTCCTTTGTGCCTTAGAGTCTTAGTGGCCTCTCTCCTGAATAAATTTTACCATTTGTTGAACGATTTGTTACAGACAGAGTACCATTCATTGAACGATTTGTTACAGGGTATGGGCATAGTGTGAGGGTACCTTTATGCTTCAACACTCTAAACAAATTATTATGAAACGAATGACCAAACAATGCGTCCTTTTTGTTGCCCTACTGCTATTGGGCAGCTATAGCGCTATGGCCCAAACTACCAGTGGTAGTGGGGCGCCCACTGCCCATGCTCCCGTATTAAAAACCTACCTGATTGAAAGGGAGATACCCGATGCGGGCAAGCTGACACCTGCCCAGTTACAAACCATTTCCAGGACCTCCTGCGCGGTGCTGAAAGAAATGGGCCCCTCAATTCAATGGATACAGAGCTATGTTACCGGAAACAAGATCTACTGCATTTACAAGGCTGAAAATGCGGAACTGATAAAGGAACATGCAAAAAAAGGCGGCTTCCCTGCCAATAACATCATCGAGATCGGCTCGGTGATCAGTCCTGCTACGGCACAATGAGTCCAGTTTCTCCCCCGGGAGATCATTGAACTCTTTGCCTGTATTTATTCATTCATCATTTAAACAGATAGAAAATGAAAAATTCTAATAACAGCGCCTGGCGCTGTAACCAGACTGCTATTGCCCTTTACCAAACCATTATTGGTTTCCTGCAACATCCTGTGAAACTCACATCTTTCCTGATGCTTTGCCTGGCGGGTACTGCCTGTCAAAAGGAAGGGATCAAGGAAAATACAAGCACCGAAGCTATCCAGGCCATCCAGGGAAAGGAAGGCCGCAGTGAGGTGATCAACTATTATTCAGGACTTTCCTGGCAGACGACCATGGAACTGCAGCAGGCACGCGCAGCTACCGCCAAATACCGTAATATAGACAATGCTATCAAGGACGGATATGCAGATATAGCTGTGGATGTGCAGCACATGGGTCACCACTATATGAACACCAGCCTGGTTGATGGCACTTTCGACATCAGGCACCCCGAGATACTGGTCTATAATAAAGATGAAAATGGCAAGCAGGTATTGGTAGCCGTAGAATACGCGGTACCACTGACCGATCCAATGCCAGAAGGATTTACAGGGTCAGCAGATGTATGGAACGGAACCTCAGGCTTTCCCTTATGGTTATTACATGCCTGGGTATGGGCCTACAATCCGGATGGTGTGTTCAACTGGACCAACGAATCTGTGGAACTGCATTAATATAATGAACCTGATTAGTTTTTCGTTTCAGCCTTACCTGTCCTGGCATCTGCCGGGGCAGGTTTTTTTATGCCTGCTGGTAGTGGGTTTCAATGCCTACACCTTTGACCAGGGTCTGGTACACCACGCAATATCTTTCAGTAAGTTTGGATAGGCTGGCCATTTGCTCCTCCGTGGCATTGGATTGAAGCTTGAATGAAAGACGGATGGCTTTGAATCCTACAGGTGCTTCTTTGGAAACGCCCAATGTTCCTTTAAAGTCAAGATCACCTTCTGCCGATACCGTGCCTTCGGTGATATCCACGCCAATGGCAGTGGCAACCGCTTTGAGTGTAACGCCCGCGCAGGCCACCAATGCCTGTAAGAGCATATCACCCGAACAGATCTGCAGACCGGTGCCTCCCGTAGCAGGGTGCAATCCCGCCTCACTAAGCGCCCTTCCCGTTTCTACACTACAGGATATGCCTTCACCCACATTGCCACGGGCTTTTAAGGTGATAATAGCGGTGTCGGGCTGTTCGCGGTACTTATCTTTCAAGGGGGCTTGAATCTCCTTTAGATCTGATGCATTCATTTGTACAAATTACAATAATTGGATGGCATTAAACTAACTTGTCCGGACTTTTGAAATCCGGATTTTTATTAAACGGACTGCTATTAATCAATAAACATAGAAGATGAAAATGATTGTAAGGAATAGCCTGGTATTAATGGTCGCAGGTTTGCTAGGCATGGATGCAGGGGCGCAAATGGTAAGTAAGGTGACAGACCCCGTGGAATGGATCAATCCATTGATGGGAACTGAATCCAAACCCAGCCTGTCTAACGGAAATACATACCCGTCAATCTGCGTACCCTGGGGTATGAACTTCTGGACGCCACAGACAGGCAATATGGGTGATGGCTGGGCCTATACCTATACGGCTGATAAGATCAAAGGGTTTAAACAAACCCACCAGCCCTCTCCATGGATGAATGATTATGGACAGTTTTCCATCATGCCGGTAACAGGCAAATTGAAATTCAGGCAGGATGAGCGGGCCAGCTGGTTCTCTCATAAGGCAGAAGTTTCCAAACCCTATTACTACAGTGTGTACCTGGCCGATCATGATGTGACCACCGAGATCGCACCAACGGAAAGAGCTGCACAATTCAGGTTTACCTATCCCCAATCTGACAGTTCCTTTATCGTGATCGATGCGTTTGATAAAGGTTCTTATATAAAGGTGATACCGGAAGAAAGAAAGATCATCGGTTATACCACGCGGAACAGTGGTAGTGTGCCCAAGGATTTCAAGAATTATTTTGTTATTTATATAGATAAGCCATTCACCGTTTCCTATACATGGAAAGATGATGCATTATCGCGTGATAAGGAAGCAAGTGCAAACCATACCGGTGCGGTGATAGGTATTAAAACTTCCAGGGGAGAGCAGGTGGCATTGAGGGCCGCATCATCCTTTATCAGCTATGAGCAGGCTGAGATCAGCCTGTCCAGGGAGATTGGCAAAGATGGTTTCGAGGCTACCAAAACAAAGGCCAAGGCAGCATGGAACAAGCAATTGAACCGCGTGCTGGTAGAAGGTGGTACCATCGACCAGGTGCGCACTTTTTATTCCTGCCTGTACCGCACCTTGCAGTTCCCGCAAAAACATTATGAACTGGACCAGCAGGGAAAAATAGTTCATTACAGTCCTTACAATGGAAAGGTGATGCCGGGTTATTTATTTGCAGGAACCGGCTTCTGGGATACTTTCCGGGCCTTATATCCTTTTCTCAATTTCTTATATCCCTCCATCAATAAAGAGATGCAGGAAGGCCTGATCAACGACTATAAAGAAGGTGGCTTCCTGCCCGAATGGAGCAGCCCAGGTTATCGTGACATCATGGTAGGTAACAATTCAGCCTCCGTGGTTTCCGATGCCTATATGAAAGGCATGAGGGGTTATGATATCAATACATTGTATGAGGCTTTGTTGAAAGATGCGAATACGGAAGGACCTGTATCTGCAGTGGGCAGAAAAGGCGTGAACTATTACAATGACCTGGGCTATGTTCCTTACAATGTGGGCATCAATGAGAATGCGGCGCGCACACTGGAATATGCCTACGATGATTTTACCATCTACCAGCTGGCGAAAGCACTGAAGCGTCCGAAGGCAGAGATAGACCTCTATGCCAGGCGTTCACAGAATTACCGTAACCTGTTTGATCCTTCATCCAAACTGATGAGAGGCAAGAACGAGGATGGTTCTTTCATGTCTCCCTTCAATCCCTTCAAATGGGGCGATGCCTTTACGGAAGGTAACAGCTGGCATTATAGCTGGAGTGTGTTTCATGATATAGCAGGATTGATAGAGCTGATGGGTGGCAAGGCAGCATTCTCCAATATGCTGGATTCCATCTTTAAAATGCCCCCTGTATTTGATGACAGTTATTATGGTGGGGTGATCCACGAGATACGCGAAATGCAGATCATGAACATGGGACAGTATGCGCATGGCAACCAGCCCATTCAGCACGTTTTGTATTTGTATAATTATGCTAATGAGCCCTGGAAAAGCCAGTATTGGATCCGCAATGCCATGGAAAGATTATACAAGGCCAGTCCTGATGGCTACTGTGGTGATGAAGACAACGGGCAGACCTCAGCCTGGTATGTTTTTTCTGCCATGGGATTTTATCCTGTTTGTCCCGCCACTGACCAATACGTTTTAGGCACACCCTTATTCAAAAAGATGACCATCTCTTTTGAGAATGGCAAGAAGCTGGTGATCAATGCGCCCAATAACAGTGCGGAAAATGTATATGTGCAATCCTTGCAATTCAACGGGAAGTCATATGGCAAAAACTTTATCAGCCATTTTGATATACAGAAAGGCGCTTCCATGAACTATGTGATGAGCGCAGTTCCTAATAAGAGCCGTGGCATTACTGCTGCCGATCTGCCTTACTCTTTCTCTGAAGACAAAGCCAATGCTGATATTATTAAGCAGGCGAAAACAGTGAAAGAAAAAAAGGTTTCCTACAGGGATGAGGACTCCTTGCATAAGGATGGGTACACGTTGATCATTAAAAACTATGACCCTTCATTCGATCCTTCTGAAAAGCAAAAACTGATCAACACATTCTTTGAAGTATACCCTCAACAGGCCAAAGCTTATAATGCCAACACCCTGAAGCGCATCACATTTGTCATTGATCCCAATTACACTGGCGTTGCAGAAACAGGAGATGGCGTGGCCCGTTACAGTTCTCATTGGCTGAAAAAGAATCCGGAGGATATAGATGTTGTGACACATGAAGTGATGCACGTGGTACAGTCCTATCCCAATGAGTCGGGACCGGGCTGGCTTACGGAAGGTATTGCTGATTACGTGCGCTATAAGTTGGGTGTGAACAATGAGAAGGCAGGTTGGTCCTTGACACCATTCAAGGCAACGCAAAGCTATACGAACAGTTACCGCATTACGGCGCGCTTCCTGGTTTGGCTGGATAAGAACATAAAGCCCGGGATCGTATATCATCTGGATGCCGCCATGCGTACCCAAACCTATACACAAGCCATATGGAAAGATCTTACAGGCAAATCATTGGATGAACTGTGGACAGATTATACCCTTAATCCTGCAATTTAATAATCCCTAAAGATCATGAAGCCTGGTCATGGTGAGCAGGCCTATGAAAATAAAAAAGCAAAATCATATTATGTCGGTTGTGTTAGGTGTTGATATTGGCGGCTCGCATATTACCGCTGCGCTGGTGGACCTGGAATCAAGATCAGTAATACCGGGATCCGGAAAAAGGAAACTGGTCAACTCGCAGGCTTCCAGCAAAGAGATCATTGATGAATGGTGTGCAGTGATCAGGGATGCTTTCACTGATGCAGTTGCTGGTGGCTGGAAAGTAGGTATAGCCATGCCGGGTCCCTTTAATTACGATGAAGGTATTTCACTGATCAAAGACCAGGATAAATTCCAGTCATTATACCATAAGAATGTCAGGAATTTGCTGGCCAATGAACTGGGAATCGGGCCCGCATCTGTAAAGTTTATGAATGATGCCTCCTGCTTTTTGCAGGGCGAGGTTTTTGGAGGGGCTGCAAGGGACTACAATCCCGTACTGGGATTGACCCTGGGCACAGGCCTGGGATCAGCAGTTTGCCGGAATGGCGTTGCGGAAGATGCAGATCTCTGGAAGTCACCCTTCAGGGAGGGTATCGCCGAAGATTATTTATCTACCAGGTGGTTTGTGGCCCGCTATCAACAATTGAGTGGTCAAACCGTAACAGGTGTGAAAGAACTGATGGAGGAAGATTCTCCATTTGTACAACAGGTATTCCTTGAATTTGGGGCCAACCTGGGCGCGTTCCTGGTGCCGCATATCCTATCCAATAAAGCAGAAGCAGTGGTGCTGGGTGGCAATATTGCCAACGCGCTACCTTTTTTCCTGCCTTCGCTGGAAAAGGTCATCAGGGAACATAACCCAGATGTGGTGCTCAAAAAAGCATTGTTACATGAAGATGCTTCATTGATAGGTGCAGCCAGTTGTTGGCAGATGGGAGAGTCGGGAGTTTGGAGTCGGGAGTCGGGAGTCAGGGAACAGTTGAAAAGTTGACAGGTTGATAAGGATCTGCCTGCGCTAAAGCTACGGCGGACGAGGGAGGAACCACTGAGGCAGAGAGACACGGAGAGGCACGGAGATAAGTTTGTAGTTTGTAGTTTATAGTTTGTAGTTCTTGGGTCTGTTCCTGGTTTATAGTTTTTGGTTTATGGTTCTTTAAATGGAAGAGACTTTACCAGGGTGCAGTCAGAACTAATGTATAGAATGATGAAATTAACTTGATCGTCTTGGCGTAGTTGTTCGGGAGTTTTTGAACGCCTTAGATGTATTATATGGTACTAATACAATTAAATTATGAAATTAATGAACAGGTTTACCAGGCTAAGTTTGATCACTGTCGTTTTGAATATGATCTGCCTGCAGTTGATGGCGCAGGTGCACAAGGCGCCGGCCTATCCTTTAATTACGCATGATCCCTATTTCAGCGTATGGTCTTTTGCTGATACGCTGAATAGCAAACCCACCACGCATTGGACGGGCAGCAGCCAGCCATTATTGGGCTGGGTAAAAGTGGATGGTCAAGTATATAGTTTCCTGGGTGATAAGGAAAAAGCCTGGAAGACCATATTGCCTGCTTCAGATGAATCCAGTTTTACTGTCAGATACACGGAAGAAAAACCAGCTGATGATTGGGTGAAGGAAGGTTTTGATGACAGTAAATGGAATACAGGCACAGCACCTTTCGGAAATAATGATGTAGCGCCCACTAAATGGTTGAAACGCGATCTGTATGCCAGGCGCGTATTTGAATTGAAAGATATGGACACTGCCATTTTCCTGAAAACAGTGCATGATGATGACTGCGAGATATTTTTAAATGGGGAGAAGGTGTATAGTTCTGCATTGATCAGGAAATATAAATACACCAGTATTCAGAACCTGTTGAAGAAAGGTAGGAATATCCTGGCTGTCCATGGTATCAATACAGGTGGTGATTCCTGGCTGGACTTCGGCATAGCTGCAGAGAAGATGGAAAATACCAGTGCGCCAGCAAAAGCTGTTCAGCAATCTGTTACCATAACAGCCACGCAGACCAAATATGTTTTTAACTGTGGCAAGGTGACACTGGATGTGAAGTTCATCTCTCCGTTATTGATGGATGACCTGCAATTATTATCAAGACCGGTTTCTTATGTATCATTTAAAGCAACATCAAAAGATGGCGTTGCACATAGTGTGCAGGTATTTTTTGGTGCATCTACTGATCTCGCTGTCAATGAGCCTTCGCAACAGGTAACCGTACAAACGGTGCCATCTAATTCACTTAAGGTAGTAAGAGCGGGAAGCGTGGCGCAACCTGTTTTGCAGAAAAAAGGTGATGACCTGCGGATAGACTGGGGTTATGTATATGTAGCAACACCTGCTGCAGGCAGATCAGTCCAGTACACCACATCAACGCAGGATGCGCTTGCGAGTTTTACTTCAGGCAAGAACAATAGTAGCATTCCATCGGGCAAGCAACTTTCATTGAATACCGTACTTGACCTGGGAAAGGTAGGTAACAAGGCGGCTGAGAGTTATATCATGCTTGGCTATGATGATCTGTATTCGATAGAATATTTTGGTACACGATTAAAGCCGTGGTGGAGAAATGGAAAAGACAGTACCATGCTTTCGCAATTGACAAAGGCAGCTGCAGAATATAAAAAAATATTGCAACGATGTGATGCCTTTGATGAAAGGCTTTATGCAGATGCAACTGCTGCCGGAGGAAAGGAATATGCAGATGTCTGTGTGCTGGCTTACCGCCAGAGTGTGGCAGCGCATAAACTGGTGAAGAGTCCTGCTAGTGAGTTGTTGTTTTTATCCAAAGAAAACTTCAGCAATGGGTCCATCAACACGGTTGATATTACCTATCCTTCTTCACCCCTCTACCTGATCTACAATCCTGGTTTATTAAAAGGGATGATGAATGGCATCTTTTATTACAGCGAAAGCGGGAAATGGGCCAAGCCGTTTGCAGCGCATGACCTGGGCACTTATCCAAAGGCCAATGGGCAAACTTATGGCGAGGATATGCCTGTGGAGGAATCTGGCAATATGATCATTTTGACTGCCGCCATTGCAAAGGCGGAAGGAAACGCCTCCTACGCCAAAAAACACTGGAAGACGCTGACCACCTGGGCTGAGTACTTAAGCAAGGAAGGCTTTGATCCTGCCAGCCAGCTTTGCACGGATGATTTTGCCGGCCACCTGGCACGCAATGCCAACCTTTCAGTAAAAGCAATTGTGGCGCTTCGTTGTTATGGCATGCTGGCTTCCATGCTAAAAGATGAAACCAAAGCAGCTACCTATAATAACATGGCAAAAGAGATGACAGGCAAATGGATGCAGCTGGCCGATGCCGGTGATCACTATGCCCTGACCTTTAATGATAAAAATACCTGGAGCCAGAAATACAATCTTGTCTGGGACAAGGTGCTGGGGTTAAACCTGTTTCCTGCCGATGTTTATAGCAAGGAAGTGAATTATTACCTGGGTCATCAAAATACCTATGGCCTTCCCCTGGATAGCCGTAAAACCTATTCCAAATCAGACTGGATCCTGTGGACAGCAGTGCTTACAGATAAACCAGCGGAATTTCAAAAGCTGGTGGCACCTATCTATACATATGCCATGGAAACTTCCTCGAGGGTGCCTTTGAGTGACTGGCATGAAACAACCACCGGTAAAATGGTTGGTTTTCAGGCAAGAAGTGTGGTGGGTGGCTATTATATGAAGCTCCTGCAGCAAAAGATAAAAAATAAGAAGTAGTATTCTCTCATATAGTAATATAGCAGTCACGACCCATTGTTTCTACAATGGGTCATTTTTTTGTGGTGACAGGAGCCGCAAATAAAATGTTGTTTTCTTTTCCACCATTCATCAACAGGATATATACGATAAAGACCCGGGTAAAATTACAGGTTCAGTAAACCAGGGTGCAGAACAGGAAATTCAAACGGGGTAGCACATATGTAATTCGTTTTTTATAAAAAAATCAGATAATTAATTTGAACCATTACAAATATTTTCTATTTTGCCGCAGATAACCAATAGGAACTAAGTGTTTCTACTAACTGCCAGTATCTATGAATTCAAGAACCTTACTTAGCGTTATTACGCTACTTTTTTCCTTCTTCTTCAGTGTAACTACTAAAGCACAATCGTTTGGAATTAATTCCTCTGCTGCCTGGATCACCAATTGCAGCCAGAACGATTATTTCAATACTTCGGGGAATGGTTCCAACCTGATAGGACCAGCAGGGAACACCTTTAACAATACTAACCTTGGGGCCTACACGCAAAACTCTGAAACACTTGTATTAAGAGGTGGAGAAGTAAGAAGTTTTAAAGTGCCAGGCGTGGCTAATGTGTGCAGTGCGCATATGTATTACAGGGTATACCTGCAAACCGGGGCACCCGGAATTTTTAATGCAATGGATCTTGCCTTTACGGATGATTGCAATGTGCCTGCGGGTACATATCCATCTGGTGGTTCCTGTGTGACAGGAGACCAGAAATGGAGCCGTGTGGTTAACGATGGAACTACTACACCTTATGCACCTGTAAATCTTACGGCCTATACACCGGGTAATTATGTGCTTGAAATATATTATGATGTTACAGGGTCTAATAGTTCTACCAGCCTGTGTAATGAAACGATGACCCTGAACAACGGGGGTAATAACTATAAAGCTTTCTTTTCTATACAGGCACCGGTATTGGCTAGCAATAACCCAACCACCTGTAATGGCACTGAAGGTTCTATATCTATTAATGGATTAGCTGCAGGGGCGAATTACTCCATCAGTTATTCTGATGATGGAGTGCCGGTAGGTCCATTAAGCTTTACAGCCAATGCTTCCGGCCAGGTCATAATTAGCAATTTGAAAGCCGGCACCTATGCCGATTTTACCATAATAAGTAATGGTTGTCCTACGGATCTGAATACAGGTGTTATATTGTCAAACCCTGTATTTACGCCTAAGTTTACCAAGATCGCTCCATTTTGTGCAGGTTCCACTGCACCGGTATTACCAACCACTTCAACGAATGGAATTGCCGGTACATGGAATCCTTCCGTTGTTGACAACCAAAACTCACGTACGTACACATTCACACCCAATGCCGGCCAGTGTGGCATACCCACAACTATGAGCGTGACGGTGAATCCAAAGCTGACTCCAACGTTTGGTTTTGGAACTTCCCTGACCATTTGTGCAGGAGGAACAGTGCCTGCATTGACCAATACTTCCACGAATGGGATTACAGGAACATGGAGCCCTTCGGTTGTTGACAATCAAAATTCAGCCAACTATACATTTACGCCAGCGGCTGGCCAATGCGCCAACCCTGCAACATTTACTGTGACGGTTACGCCTAATATTCCACCTACATTTAGTTTTGGCACTGCCCTTACTATTTGTGCAGGCCAGGCAGTTCCTACTTTACCAACTACTTCCAGCAATGGGATTACAGGTACATGGAGCCCTGCAACAGTTGATAATCAAAATTCTGGTACTTACACGTTCACGCCTACTGCAGGACAGTGTGCCACTACGGCAACATTTACGGTAACTGTTAATCCGAATGTCACACCAACATTCAGTTTTGGTACTTCATTGAATATATGTGCCGGCGGATCGGTTCCATCATTACCTGGAACATCAGTTGAGGGGATCACAGGAACCTGGAGTCCTGCAACGGTTGACAACCAGAATTCTGCTACCTATACTTTCACGCCAACTGCAGGCCAGTGTGCTTTGAATACCACATTCACTGTAACCGTAGCGCCTAACATTCCACCAAGCTTTGCCTTTGGCAGTTCACTGACCATTTGCGCAGGTGGTGTTGTGCCTTCGTTACCCGCAACCTCAGATAATGGAATAACTGGTACATGGAGTCCCGCAACAGTTGATAACCAGAATTCTGGTACCTATACGTTCACACCCACTGCAGGACAGTGTGCCACAACGGCAACATTTACAGTAACTGTTAATCCGAACATCACACCTGCTTTCAGTTTTGGAACAACATTGACTATTTGCGCAGGAGGAACAGTGCCCGCATTGCCCACTACATCTACCAATGGCATTACAGGTACATGGAATCCTGCTACTGTGGATAATCAGAATTCCGCCACCTATACATTTACACCTTCCGCAGAGCAATGCGCTGTTACCACAACATTTACTGTAACGGTGAATCCGAATGTAACGCCCACATTTAGCTTTGGAACTTCTTTAA
This sequence comes from Flavisolibacter ginsengiterrae DSM 18136, assembly GCF_059568575.1. NCBI lineage: Bacteria > Pseudomonadati > Bacteroidota > Chitinophagia > Chitinophagales > Chitinophagaceae > Flavisolibacter > Flavisolibacter ginsengiterrae. Next base: position 82,572 of record NZ_JCANTR010000013.1, on the reverse strand, counting down.
ATATATGTGCAGGTGGAACGGTGCCTGCTCTTCCGGCAATATCAACAGAAGGTATTACCGGTTCCTGGAATCCTGCTACCGTAAACAATAATGCTTCCGGTACATATACATTTACACCTACTGCAGGTCAGTGTGCCACTACGACCAACTTTACAGTTTCCGTGGCGCCTAATATTCCACCAAGCTTTGCCTTTGGTAGTTCATTAACTATCTGTGCCGGAGGATCAGTACCGGCATTGCCAGCTACTTCTGATAATGGCATTAATGGTATTTGGAATCCAGCTACAGTTGATGATCAGAATTCCGGTACCTATACATTTACGCCTACTGCTGGCCAGTGTGCCACAATAGCCAGTTTCACTGTAACAGTGAACCCGATTGTTACGCCAACATTTAGCTTCGGTACCAGTTTATCTATTTGCGCCGGCGGTTCAGTACCAGCTTTACCCGGCACATCTTCCAATGGAATAACAGGAAGCTGGAGCCCGGCCACTGTGGATAATCAAAACTCCGCAACCTATACGTTTACACCAACTGCAGGACAGTGTGCTGTGAACACCACCTTTACTGTATCGGTTAATTCCAATACAGCCCCGGTATTCTCATTTGGATCTTCATTAACCATTTGTGCAGGAGGAAGCGTTCCAACACTACCGTCAACATCAGACAATAGTATTAATGGTACATGGAGTCCTGCATCAGTTAATACCCAGGCTTCCGGTACATATACCTTTACACCTACTGCTGGTCAGTGTGCTACAACAGCTACATTTACCGTTACTGTTAATCCGAATATCACACCATCATTTGGTTTTGGAACTTCATTGACAATATGTGCAGGCGGATCAGTTCCGGCCCTACCTAATGCTTCTGATAATGGCATCAACGGTACCTGGTCGCCGGCTACTGTAGATAATACTGCTTCCGGTACTTACACGTTTACTCCAACAGCAGGGCAGTGTGCGCTTACAACCACATTCACTGTAACGGTGAATCCGAATGTAACGCCAACCTTTAGCTTTGGAACTTCCCTGGCCATATGTGCCGGTGGAACAGTGCCTGCTTTACCAGCTACATCCGGAAATGGTATTACCGGTACATGGAGCCCGGCTGCTGTTGATAACCAGTCTTCCGGTAGCTATACATTTACACCTACTGCCGGCCAGTGTGCAACTACCACGAATTTTGATGTAACAGTAACACCGAATACGGTGCCTGTATTTAGCATAGGATCAACAATGACTATTTGTGCGGGAGCGGCAGTTCCAGCCTTAGCTGCATCCTCAGATAATGGTGTTGCGGGAACCTGGAGTCCTGCAACAATTGATAACCAGGCTTCCGGTGTTTACACATTTACACCATCGGCAGGTCAATGCGCTACCACAGCAACATTTACTGTAACAGTGAATCCGAACATCACGCCTACGTTTTCTTTTGGCACGTCCATGAGCATATGTGCGGGATCTGGTGCGCCAGCCCTGCCGACAACATCTGTTAATGGCATCACAGGAACCTGGAATCCTGCCACGGCTGATAATCAGAATTCAGCTACCTATACATTCACACCTGCTGCTGGACAGTGTGCAGTTAGTACAACATTTAGCCTGACAGTAAATCCGAATTTGACGCCAACATTTGACTTTGGTATTTCCATGACCATCTGTGCGGGATCAGGTGCGCCTGCATTGCCGGCAACTTCTAACAATGGTATCACCGGTACCTGGAACCCTGCAACAGCGGATGACCAGAATTCGGCAACCTACACCTTTACCCCTTCTGCCGGTCAGTGCGGTACTACCACGACCTTTACATTAAATGTCACGCCGAATACCATACCCACATTTGGTTTTGGTACTTCGCTAACCATTTGTGCCGGAAGTGCAGTGCCCGTATTGCCTTCAACTTCTGACAATGGTATTGATGGATCCTGGAGTCCTGCAGTTGTCAGCAACCAGGCTTCTGGTATCTATACATTTACACCGGTTACATTGCCGGGTCAATGTATCAGCACCGTAAAATTTAATGTAAGGGTTAACCCGATACTCACACCAACCTTTAGCTTTGGGACAACACAGGTAATATGTTCAGGTTCTGCCGTACCGGTATTGCCTGCCACTTCCAATAATGGCATCAAGGGTGCCTGGACTCCGGCAGTGGTCAGCAACCAGGCTTCAGCTGTTTATACATTTACTACTGATCCTGGCCAGTGCGCAGCACCAACTGCCAGCTTTACGGTTACAGTGCCACCTGTTGCCACGGTCAATGCGAAGAATGATACCACCGTCAATGATGGTGACCTGCTTCCATTATTGACCATTGCAGGTACACCTTCATCGGGTGTGACCTATGCATGGACCAATTCAAATACCGCTATTGGCCTCGCGGCGTCCGGGACTGGAAACATACCAGCTTTCACAGCAACGAACAAGGGCAATGCTCCTATAAAAGGAACTATAACCATTACACCTTCTATAAACGGTTGTGCAGGTACGTCCCGAAGCTTCGTGATCACTGTCAATCCATTGGATAAGGATGTATTTGTGCCAAACGTGTTCTCTCCCAATGCTGATGGTAAGAATGATAAACTGTTTGTGTATGGTAATTATATCACGCAAGTTGATATGCACATCTTCAACCAGTGGGGACAGGAAATATTTATTATAGACAGCAAGACAAAGGGATGGGACGGAACCTTTAAAGGGAAGCCACAGCCTGTTGGCGTGTATGTATATGCGCTGAAAGCAGTGATGACCGATGGACGAACCATATCCATGAAAGGGTCCATAACACTGGTAAGATAAAAACTAACTGCACGGGGCAGTGTTGACTGCCCCGGGTATAAATAATATCCAATAAAAAAATGAAAACGTTTACGATGAAACTTTCTGCTTTACTCACCACCTGCCTCGTTTTGACCGGGATGCAACGGTTGGCTGCGCAGACAGACCCTCATTTTACGCAGAACTATACGTATCCTATGTATGTGAATCCTGCGCTGGCGGGAAGTGGCAATGGAGACTACAGGGTTTCAGCGATCTATCGAAGCCAGTGGGGTGGAGTAGGTAATCCTTATCGCACCACGGGTATATCCTTTGACACCCGCACAGATAAAAATATAAATCTGGGTGTCAACCTGATGAACCAGGCCGCCGGTGATGGTGGATTCAATTACTTAAATGCCTATGCATCCATTGCCTATACAGGGGTGAAATTTGGCAAGAACCTGGAGCACAGGCTGGTATTTGCTTTACAGCCCGGGCTCATCAATCGTCGTATTGACCAGAGTAAATTCAAATGGGGTGAGCAATGGAATCCTATCACGGGTTACAATGCTTCCAATCCTACTTCTGAAAGCTTTGCGGCTACCTCCGCTACAACATTTGATGTAGGTGCCGGCGTATTGTATTATGATGCTTCGGAAAACAAAGATTACAATGTGTTTGGCGGTCTCTCTTTTTTCCATTTGAATGGACCCAAAGATCCCATCATCTCTTCTCAAAGTGATGTATTGAATACCATACCCTTGAGATATACTGTACATGGGGGCGTCAGCTTCAAAATGGAAGAAGGTCTTAGTATAGTTCCCCATATCCTTTACATGCAACAGGGAAATGCCAGGGAAACCATGTTCGGAGTGTACGCACAAAAGAATGTGAATGAAGAAACAGATATTATGTTGGGTGGGTACTATCGGCATAATGATGCCTTTGCACCATTTGTTGGTGTTGATTACCGGGACTTCCTGGTTGGGTTGAGCTATGACATGAACACATCCAAACTGGGAAGCTTATCCAGGAACATCAACAGCTTTGAGTTGAGTGTTTCTTACAATCCTAAAAAAGGCTCGAAAAGCATTTTTGATTTTATACGTTGTCCGCGTTTGTAATTCTATTACATAAAAAGTTAGCAGCCATATTATGAATGCCCTTCAATCTCTTCCCATAAATAACCTTACCATGAATCTGCATAAGGTAAAGAAAACTGCTTTGCTGGTGCTGGCGGGATGCGCCCTGGCAACGCAGGCTTACAGCCAGGCAGACAATAGCCTGGTGCTGGCCGATAAATACTTTGCTTCCGGTGATTATTTTACCGCGGCAGGTCTTTACGGGCAATACCTGCATCCTGTTAAAAAACAAACGACCAGCGACTTTCCTTTGAACATAAGAAAGAGAGGAGGAGCTGGTAAAGGAAATTATGTAAATGACCTTGCCATCCAGTTCAAACAGGCGGAAAGCTACAGGCTGGCCAATTACTGGAACGAAGCCGCTGTGCTGTATAAAGATTGTTTTGATAAAGACCCTGCTACCTATCCCAATGCCTTGTATTGGTATGCCATATGCCAGCGCAGCCTGGGAAATTTTACAGCGGCACAGGAAAGTCTTGACCAGTTTATTTCCGGTAACCCGGGAACTGCCTACCAGCAGGAAGCGGGTAAGGAAAAGGACAGGCTGGTTTTTATCAGCCAGCAAAGGACAAGACCCGATTCTGTTTTGTATCATTTGCAAAAACTTTCTGTTAATGCTGGTAATGAATCTTCAGTATATGCGCCAATGAGTGCCGGGGGCGATCAATTGATAGTCACCAGTACAGTGAAAGATTCAGTGGCAATGCCAGGCCAAAACCCTTACCATAACAGGTTGTTTCAATCAGCAATGGTCAATGGTAGTTTACAAAACCTTTCGCCTGTAACGATAGAAGGAAATGACTATAGTTTGAACCAGGGCACGGCATCACTTAGCCCTGATAGAAATAGGATATATTTTACACAATGGAAAAAAGAGAACGGCGGATCTGTTGCTGCGATCTATTATGCCATCAAAAAAGATAATGGATGGAGTCAGCCGGTGTTGTTGGCGTCGATAAACCAGGAAGGCTCTAATAGTAAGCAGCCATTTTGCACTGCAGATGGAAAATATTTATTCTTTGCTTCCGACAGGAAGGGAGGATTGGGACAGTTTGATATATGGTATGCTCCTTTGCAGGCTGATGGCCAGGCGGGAGAACCTGTAAATGCCGGCACAGTTATCAATACTGCAGGCAATGAACAGTCGCCTTTCTATCATGCTGCCAGCAATACCCTTGTATTTTCTTCTGACCGCATGCCGGGTATGGGTGGCTATGACCTGTTTTCCTCTATTGGAAAAGAAACAAACTGGCAGGCACCGGAGAATATGGGATACCCGGTTAACTCATCCCGCGATGATATCTATTATTATGCGTCAGAAAAGGGTAACATTTACACGGATGCCCTGTTCAGTTCTGACAGGGGATCGGAATGCTGCCTGTCAACCTATACGGTTTCTAAAACAGCGAAAAGAAAACTCATAGCAGGTGTTATCAAGGATTGCAAGGATAATGCACCGCTTGCCGGAACCGAAGTCGTAATGAAAGAAACATCAGGGAAAAGCTATAAGTTCACAACGGGTGCAGATGGAAGTTATGTATTTGAATTATCGGGTGATATCAACCAGCGCCAGTTCCTGGTTAATAAAGAAAAATATGCAGGCAAAACTGCTGAAATGGAAGTTGATGGCGGTAAAACAGGATGGCTGATCGATACCATTTACAATGCACCGCTTTGCCTGGAAAAGAAACTGGTGATCAAGGTGGAGAATGTGGTAACAGTGTACTTTGATTTTGACCGCAGCTTATTAAAGGACCGTGCCACCCAGCAACTGGATTCTATCTATAATGTATTGGTAGAAAATCCAAAGGCAACCATCCAGGTATCTGGTTATACCGATGGATTGGGCTCTGTGGAATACAACAAGATACTTTCTGATAAGCGTGCCAAAGCCTGCGCAGATTATTTAATTGCAAAAGGCATAGACGCCTCGAGGATCAGTTTTGAATCATTTGGCGCCTGTTGCCCTGTGGAAATGGAAATGATCAATGGTAGGGACAATCCAGATGGAAGAAGTATGAACAGGAGAGCCCTGATCAATATTGATAAACCATCAGAAGAATAATTGAGCAATACATAGTTGTACTGAAATATAATAACATCAAATGCTGACCCCCTGGTCAGCATTTTTGTCTCTTACTCAAATGTTCTTAAAGCGTAATGATCAAATAGATAGGAAGCAGTGGTTATAGTTCCCTTATGTAATGCATACCATGGGCTAATGAAAGTATTAAAAGGGTTGCTGACGACATACATGGTTTGCGCGGGTGAATAGCCCTCTACTAATTTGAACAATCGTTCACCGGTGGTAGATAGTTTCTCGTCAACAATGATGCAGCAATGTCCCGGGCTTCCGGGAGTAATGATAATGACACCTACGCCAAAATCTTGGGCAGGCTTTAAATGGTTATAGAGTGATATAGTGCCGGCCCAGGTGTAAACAATATCCAGGTAGGCGCGCAATGCTTTGTGTGAAAGAAGAACAGGCGCGGATCTTGCGAATAGTACACTGTTGCCCCTGGCAACCGGTCTTTTGCCATTGCAATAATCCATAAAAGAATAGTATTGGCCATCCGTGAAATGGAAACCAATGGCATAAAAACGTTCCCGGGCAAACAGGTATTCAGCCCTTAGGCGCATCAGCGCATCGGCACATTGCTGCAGATCACGGTTACCTACATCAAAAGCCACTATGCCTGCTTGTTTGGATTGGTTGGCAATAGCATTGCCTTTATAATCAAGGATGACACCTTCTTTAATGGGAAGATGTTGCAGGAAGAATTCCCAACTGTCTTTGTTGAAAGTTGGCACCATTGAATCTTTATGGATGGTAGTTGCAGGCAAGGCTTGTATAGAAGCATGATCAGTTGTTTGCAAACAACCGGCAAGGAGTACAGTCAATAGTACCCGCATATAGTAAGCTTTTCATTGAGATGCATGGTCACTGGATTTCCATAAGACCTGTTGAATTAATTTATTGTTCTGTCTCCATATTTTATTTAAAACAAAGGATTTCAAAGAATGGTAAAAGTTTAAGAATCCTGGAAGGTTACCTTTTTGGTAAGGGTGGTATCAATAGAAACAAAACCAGGTTATGAAACGATTGCTCTTCTCCTCCTTGCTGTGTCTTACAATCTGCAGCTGTCAAAACAACACCGGTGAAAAGGACATAGTAAATTCTCTGACAGATACTACATCCATCACTGGTCTCACAGGTGATTCAGTTAAGCTGGTGAAAACGGCCAGCATTGATGTAAAAGTAAAAGATGTTGAAAAAGCTGGCTGGGGTGTTTCTGCATTGGCCCAACAATTAGGTGGAAAGGTCTTTCATCAACAGTTGGAAACAATGGAAGGAGAAAGGAAAGAATTAAAGTTATCTGATGATTCTCTTATGGTCATAACTGCATATACTCCTCGTGCAGCTATAACCGTAAGGGTACCATCTGAGAACCTGGAATTGTTTCTCCATAACATAACTGAACTGGGTTATTATACCAACCGCAGTCAACTGGATATAGATGATAAATCCCTGGTCTTTCTTGAAAATAATTTAAAACAAAAAAACAGGCAAGGTGAAATATCTAAACCACGAAATGGGGCTCAAGACCTTTCATCCCTGGCATCGATCAATGTAAAGGATGCCATGATCGAACAGGGCATTACTAACAGGTCTATTGATGCTGATGTCCATTACAGCCTTGTAAATGTTTCCCTGTTTCAAAACTCCCTGGTGCGTAAAGAAGTCATTGCCAATTATATTCTTTCTGGTTATGAATTGCCTTTTTCTAAAAGGTTATTGAATGCAATTGGCAATGGCTGGGAAATGTTCCTCAGCTTTATTCTTTTCCTGGCGCATTTCTGGATGTTCCTGTTAGGCGCAGGTATTGCATGGATCACCTACCGCTATATTCAGCAAGCCAGGAAGATGGCTTACAGTAATGTCCCGTTGAAATAATTATACAGAAACGATCTTCTTTCCAAAAGGCATCAATGAGATCTCTACCAGTTTAAAATGTTGCCTTCCGAAGGGTATGCCAATGATAGTGATGAATAAAAGGATCCCGAAAGCTATATGGGTCAGGGCCAGCCAGACTCCGCCGAAAACTATCCAGATAATATTTAAAAAAACGGAGATCGTTCCTGAAGAGGAAGGATTGGTAACGGCCTTCCTTCCAAAAGGCCAGAGGACAAAACCCGCCATTTTAAAACATTGAAGCCCAAAAGGAATTCCGATAACGGTGCAACAAAGTATAAAGCCGCCAATACAATAGCCAATGGCGCTGATAAGACCTCCGAAGATCAGCCAGATAAGATTGCCAACCAGGTTCATAAGGAAAGTTGTTTTGGTTTTAAAGCGCTAATATGATTAAAATATTGCAACATTGATGTATTTCCCTTTGTTGAAAAGAATAATATATGGGCAGGCGGTTTTAAAATTCTACCATTTTCGCTTTAACTACTTCCCCAAATAAAAAAAATAATAATACGAACCTGTGTTGGTAATATTTATTTAATACCTACCTGCATTTTGTATTCATTAACACTTCATCTTTGCGGCCGAAAATTCAAACACATTATGCTTAAAAGACTGACCGTATTACTTAGTTTTCTTTTATGCCTTTCCGTTTGCCATGTTATGGCGCAGGAAACAACCTCTGAGATCCAGGGCGTGGTGACCGGTGATAAAGGAACAGGCCTGGAAGGTGCTACAGTTGTAGCAACACACCTGCCGACAGGTACCCATTATTCCACCTCAACCCGCAAGGACGGCCGTTACAACCTGCCTAACCTGCGTGTGGGCGGACCTTATGAACTGACTGCTTCTTTCGTGGGCTTCGGCACAGAAAAGCGTTCAGACATTACGCTGACCCTGGGAACTGCTTTCAGGGCCGATTTTGCAATGACTTCCACTGAAGGTGCGCTTTCTGAAGTTACCGTAACTACCGGAAGCCGTGTATTCAGCAGAAGCCGCACTGGTTCTGCTGAATCTATCAACCGCCAGCAGATTGAGCGTTTACCAACAGTAAACCGCAGCATCAACGACCTTACCCGTTTAACACCTACAGCCAACAGTAACGCAACCTACGGTACCAGCTCTTTTGCCGGCCGTAATAACTCCTATAACAATCTTACCGTTAACGGAGCATCTTTCAATAATACTTTCGGTTTGGCAGCCGGTCTTGGTGGACAGGCCAACTCCCAGCCAATCAGTATTGACGCCCTTGAGCAGATCCAGGTAAATATCGCTCCCTATGATGTTACCCTGGGTTCTTTCACAGGCGCAGGTATCAACTCTGTTACCAAGAGCGGTACGAATGAATTCAAAGGATCTGTGTACAGCTACTGGAAAAGCCCAAGCCTGACCGGTACTAAAGTAGGACCAACCACTATTGCCAAACAGGATTTCAATTTTAATAACCGTGGCGCCAGCATTGGTGGCCCGATCATTAAAAACAAATTGTTCTTCTTTGTCAGCGGTGAGCAGGAGAGGGTTAGCCAGCCGGCAACCAGCCTTGTAGCCAGCCGTAATGGATCAAGCGGTTCTGGTATCTCCCAGGCTAAAGCTGAAGACCTTGAAGCTTTAAGCGCTTTCCTGAAAACCAAGTATGGTTATGAAACAGGACCTTTTGAGAATTACACTTTCGATACGCACAGTGACAAGATCACTGCAAGAGTGGATTTGAACATCAACAAGAAGAATACACTGAACGTAAACTACTATTACCTGAAATCCTACCGCAATGTGCCGCCAAGCAACAGTGGTGCTATCAATGGTAACAGGCAGCCAGGTACTACAGCTATGCCTTTCTTCTCTTCTTCATACGTGATCAATAACAACTTTAATATTGTTATCGCGGAGTTGAACACACGTATCAGCAATTCGGTTTCCAATAAAGTGCAGGTTGGTTACAACCAGCTCAGGGATTTCCGTAGCAGCCCCGGTGGCGTATTTCCACTGGTGGATATTGCTAATGGAAATGGAAGCACATTTACCTCTTTCGGATATGAGCCATTCACTGCCTTCAACGTGTTGAATACAGATACATGGCAGTTCAATGATATCCTGAACTGGTACAAAGGCAAGCACACATTTACTTTCGGTACACAAAATACCTACAACAAGTTCCGCAACGGTTTTGCACCCAATTATTATGGTGCTTACCAGTTTGCCAACCTGGATAGCTTTTATAAGAGCGCCAACACAGGATCTTTAAGCGCCAGCCGCTACGAGGTTCGTTATTCAGCACGTAAGGGTGGTGAGTTTCCTTATGCAGACGTAGCAGCTTACCAGTTAGGCTTTTTCGCCCAGGACAAATGGAGCGCAATGAATAACCTGGTGATCACTGCAGGTGTGAGAGCCGACGTGCCTATTTTCAAACAAAGCTTTATTGCCAATACCAATGCTGACGCCTTAACCTTCCGTGATGGCGTACGCATCCACACAGGTGAAGCACCAAAGACCTCCATTCTATGGAGCCCAAGGGTTGGTTTCAACTGGGATGTAATGGATAACAAACAAACACAGGTTCGTGGTGGTTTGGGTATCTTCTCTGGTCCTCCTCCATTTGTATGGATCAGCAACCAGGCCAGCAACAATGGTGTTGACTTTGGATCTAAAGTGATCACTTCAGGTGTTGCTTTTTCTCCTGATGTTGATGCTTACCGTCCTGCAGGTGCTGCTGCCAACGTGAGCTATAACCTGGCAGTAACAGACCAGAACTTCAAATTCCCTCAATTGTTCAGAACTAATTTGGCTGTTGACCAGAAGCTTCCTTTTGGCATCGTAGCTACATTAGAAGGATTGTATAGCAAGGATCTGAACGCGGTTTATTTACAGAATGTCAATCTTCCTTCTACTGGTGTTGCCTTAGTAGGATCAGATAACAGGATTCGCTATGACAGTACAAGGATCTACAATACCATTAAATCCGGAAACACTGTTTTAAATACAGCAACAAGTCCTGATATCACCGATGCTATTTTAATGAGAAACACATCAAAAGGATATACCTACAGCGCTACTTTACAATTGCAGCGTAATGTAAAGAACCTTTACACGATGGTTGCCTATACATATAGCAAAAGCAAATCAGTTAACGATGGTGGTTCTATTGCACAATCCATGTGGAGAGACCGCAATGTATCCGGAGATCCAAATGCTGATGTGTTGTCATACTCCAACTTCTACCAGCCCCACCGTGTGATCGCTGCAGCTTACTACCGTTTTGAATATGCCAAACACCTGGCTACTTCTATCGGCTTCACTTTTGAAGGAGCTAACGGCGGCACAGCCAGCTACACTTATGGTGGCGATTTGAACAGGGATGGTTTAAGTGGTAATGATCTTATTTACATTCCTAAAGATCAGAACGATATTGTGCTGACCACTGAAAATGCAGCGGATACACGCACGCCTGCAGTGATCTGGGGACAATTGAATACCTATATCAACCAGGATCCTTACCTGAGCCAGCGCCGTGGACAGTATGCTGAAAGAAATGGTTTATTGTTACCATTCTACAAGCGTCTTGATTTGAACTTCTCACAGGATGTAAACCTGAAAGTAAATACAAAGACCAACACGCTGCGTTTCTCCCTTGACATCTTCAACTTTGGTAACCTGTTGAACAAGAACTGGGGTGCTACCTATTTCGCCAACAGAACAGCCTTGTTGAACTTCAAGAAGGTAGAAACCACTGGTACCAATACAGGCAAACCTGTGTTCAGCTTCCCTTACCTGGATGCTGCCAACCAGGTTCCCCTGACAAGTTCTTTCCAGAAAAGCACTAGCCAGGCTTCCCGTTTCCAGGTTCAGTTAGGCGTACGTTATATATTCAACTAAGCATAATAGATAGCCTTTTTATAAAGCACCCGCAAGGGTGCTTTTTTTATGCCTGGTGGTTAACGTCATGCACGTCCTTATTCATTGATAATGGTGATTCTCCTAAGTGTAATTACGTAGCAGAAAAGAATTTGTCAACATAATGATTAATTAATCTACACTGCCTGCTAATGGTTTTTGAATTCTTATATATTTGATTTCATTGTCCATCCATCCTGTGTAAAGCATTTCCATATTTTATCCTTTCGGAAGACCATTATTGCAGCAACCTTTTTTACACACTCTTCAAACTATAATGAAAAGCACACATGAAAAAAATCTACCCATTTCTGATGGCTTTGATAGCCATGCTCAGTTCATTTTGTGTACAGGCCCAGGCCGATCATATTGTCATCAGCCAGGTCTATGGCGGTGGTGGTAATACTGGCGCTACGTACAAGAATGATTTCATTGAATTGTTCAATCCCACCAATGCCACTGTTGATCTTACAGGGTGGTCAGTGCAATATGCATCTGCTACAGGAAATTCATGGGCTGTGACTCCATTAAATGGATCAATAGCTCCGGGGCATTATTATTTGGTACAGGAAGCTGCCGGTACCGGTGGAACAACAAACTTGCCAGTTCCAGAAGCAACAGGTACTATTCCTTTGAGTGGAACAGCGGGTAAAGTAGCACTCATAAATTCAACAACAGCACTTATCGGAACCTGCCCAACAGGGATAGTGGATCTGGTGAGCTTTGGATCTACTGCCACATGTTTTGAAGGTGCCGGTCCAACACCTGGACTTACAAATACGACTGCAGCTGTAAGAGCGAATGGTGGTTGTACTGATACTAACAACAACGCTGCTGATTTTTCAACTGCCGCTCCTGCACCCCGTAATAGTGCAACGGCTGCGCACCTGTGTTCTGGACCGCCATCGGAAACGATTTCAGTGGCTAAAGGTTCAGATGCAGCAGAACCTGCCACCAATGGATCTTTTACAATCACACTTTCTTCACCAGCACCAACAGGTGGATTGGTTGTAAATTATATGCTTGGAGGATCTGCCTCACCAGGATCTGATTACAACAATCTTCAAACAAGCAGCATTACCATAGCCGAAGGTTCCACTTCAGGTACAGTAACCATTGCTGTGAAAGATGACGGGATACTGGAAGGCGCTGAAACTATCAACATGACCATCACCCCACCAACAGGTTACCAGGCTGGTGTCCTAACTGCCAGCATCAACCTCGCGGATAATGAAACTGCTGCACCTGCCCATGTGGTCATCAACCAGGTATATGGCGGCGGTGGAAACTCAGGTGCTGTTTATACCAATGACTTTATAGAGTTGTACAACAACGAAGATGTGCCAGTCAATCTTGCTGGCTGGTCTGTTCAATATTCCAGTGCAACTGGAACCGGGAACTGGACCCCTCATGTACTATCAGGAATCATTCCGGCGCATGGTTTCTTCCTGGTACAGGAAGCAAAAGGTACTAATGGAACAATGGCGCTTCCAACACCTGATGCAACAGGAACATTATCCTTAAGCGGTACGGGAGGAAAAGTTTTGTTGAGCAACACTACCACGGCACAATCAGGCGGTAATCCTGATGGGCCGAACGTCTTAGATAAAGTTGGTTATGGAAGCGCGACAGGTTATGAAACAACACCTACTGCTGCCACATCTAATACGACTGCTGTAAGAAGAATTACTGATGGCGTGGACACTGATAATAACAGTACAGACTTTATGATAACCGATCCACTGCCGCGCAACAGTACCTACACTATTTCGGCACCACTTGTGGTTTCAATGACGCCACCATCTGGTTATACTGGTGCTCCTGCTACTATAACTCCAGCCATCAGTTTCAACAAACCTATTCAAAAGGGCACAGGGAACATTACCATTTATGAAAATGGATCAGTACTGACTGTTATTGATGTAACAGCAGCAAATGTTGTTTTGACCGATGCCTTTACCCTATCATTCAACGCCACATTATCTCCTGCTAAAACCTATGCTATTCAATTGGATGCAGGAACAATTAAAGATGTTTATGGAAACGCTTTTGCCGGTATTAATGATCTAACAACATGGAGTTTTTCCACTTACGATAATTCAGTGCCTGTTACGCTGCCTGCCAGTTTTGATTTTCAAAACTGCCTGGGCAATGGTTTATTACCAGGTGGATTCACTCAATATAACACCACGGGTTCTGCTGTATGGGATTGTACACCCTTCGGCAGGGATCCCAATGCGCCGGCAGGTACTGGCGCTTTCCCCAATGCAGTACAGATCAATGGATATAATGGCACGGCCAATATACCGAATATTGACTGGCTGATCTCACCATCGATTGATCTTTCCGGCACCACCTATCCCTTGCTTTCCTTCTGGAGCCGCACTGCATTCAACGGAAGACCTTTGCAGTTGAAAGTATCCAATGATTATGTCAGTGGAGATCCTTCACTGGCAACATGGACAGATATCAATGGAAGATTTCCTGAACAATCCACCAATACCTGGACCCTTTCACAAGACATCAACCTGTCTGCATTCAAAGGCCATAATGTGCATTTTGCCTATGTCTATACTTCATCCGATGAAGATGGAGCAAGATGGACACTGGATGATATCAATGTAATTAATTCTTTAACACCTCCTCCCCCGGTTCTTACTGCAGATACCAGGGATATCCAGTTCCGCTTTGCAGCCAATAGTACAACTGCTGACCGATCATTCACCTTCATTGGTAATGATATCATTAATGATGTTACCATTACAAGCACTGCAGGTTTCCTTATCTCAAAAGATGGTACGAACTTCTCGTCTTCTATATCATATACACAGGCCGAAGCCAACAATGTTTTCGAAAAAGTCTATGTGCGTTTTGCACCATCTGTTGCTAACCAGGATTTTTCAGGAAAGGTAACCATTGCCAGTTCCGGCCTGTCAAGTGATATCAATGTGAAAGGGACCAGTATAGATCCTGCTACTACGCTCGAAGTAGTGAACTGGAATATGGAATGGTTTGGTAGTACTGATCCAACCCTGGGACCAACCAATGATGATCTGCAGGAGAAGAATGCTGAAACCGTATTAAAAGCGGCAGATGCCGACATCTATGGTTTGGTGGAAGTGGTGGATGAAGCCAGGCTGGCAAACATTGTCAGTCACATGCCCGGCTATAGTTATGTTATCTGTAATTATGGATCACATGTCAACCCGCCGGATCCTTCAGGCGGTCCATTATCTGCGGCGCAGAAAGAGGCCTTTGTTTACAAGACTGCCTTATTCAGCAATGTTAGCACCAGGGCCCTGATCAACAATCAAAGCACCAGTAGCACTTCCTACAATAGCTGGTCCAGCGGAAGGTATCCATTCCTGTTCACAGCAGACCTCACCATGAACTGTGTGACAGAGAAGATCAATTTTGTATTGATACATGCCAAGGCCAATACTTCACCTACCTCAACGGCTTACACACGCAGGCAGGCAGCTGCTACAGAGTTACATGATACATTGCAAACCTATTTCCCGGGTGAAAAACTGATCGTACTGGGAGACTTTAATGACGACCTGGATCAATCAATCACTGCAGGCTTTACCACCACTTCCTATAGTGCGTTTACGAATCAGCCGGATTCATTTTATTCGCCTACGCTGGCACTAAGCCTGGCGGGTAAAAAATCCACTGCCAGTTTCAATGATGTCATTGATCATGTGTTGATCAGCAATGAAATGGTGCCGTATTATATGCCGGCATCTGCTACCATCTTAACAGATGTAGCCAGTGATATCACCAAATACAGCAGCACCACTTCAGATCATTACCCTGTTTATACACGCTATAGGTTTGCCAATACAACAGCACCGGTAGTGAACACATGTCCTGTAGTTGATCCTATCTGCTCCACTGCCAGTGGAACTTATTCGATCCCTGCTTTTGTAGCCACAGATGATTGTCATGATAATTTGCAATACAGTTACACTATAACTGGTGCCACAGAGAGAAGCGGTAACAGTAATGATGCCAGCGGTGCTTTTAACCTGGGTTCAAGCCTGGTCACCTGGACAGCTACCGATAGCTGGGGCAACAGCACTACCTGCAGCACTTCAGTGGTGGTAAATCAAACCCCTGTTGTAACGATACATGATGCGAATGTCTTAGCACAGGGAAGCAGGATCAATACTGTGTACACTGGTTATGCGCCTGCAGCTATTTTAAGTTTACCTGCTACAGGTGGCAGCGAAGGATATACCTATACATGGACAACAGCTGATGGACTTGCCATCGTTGCCGGGACAGCCGATCAGCCGACGGTAAAAGTGTATGCTACAAAGGCAGGTAATTACACTACCTCTGTAACTGTATTGCTTACTAGTACCAATGGTTGTACTGCTACAGCTTCACTACCTGTTGCTGTCATAGATGTTAGAAGTGGTCGTAATAATGATAAAGTAACTGTTTGTCATAATGGATTAAACCTTTCTATCGGAAGCACAGATGTTACCTACCACCTGGCACATGGAGATATGCTGGGATCCTGTGCGTCTTCAGCTGTGACCGCCAGGGCATCAAATGAGACTACTCCTGGTAAGCTGGCAATATCGGTAAGGCCCAATCCTTCTTCCGGTAATTTTACTATCGGGTTAGCCGGTGGGTCTGCATCCATCCATCTACTGGTTACAGATATACTGGGGAGGATCATTGATCAAAAGAATAATCTTCCTGGTGATCAAACCATATTGATCGGGCAGGATTATAAGCCGGGTGTATACTTTGTGCAGCTGTTCAATGGAACTGAGCGCAAAGTATTGCGACTGGTGAAGACCAGAGAATAACTGGTAAGTTGAAAATAATGCGGCTGTCTCCTATTGGATGGGAGGCAGCCGCTTTATTTTGGCTATTGACATTGCAAGTCTTTAAACTTTCGCTTTGATAATTGAACAACACAAGGTCCGGAGGTTGAGCCTGATCAACTATTTACCTGCTCTGTAAACGATTTTCCCTATTTCGGGGGTGCCAGTTGCTGATTAAAAGCCAGCTTTGCATCCTTTATGATATCAATGAAAAAACTTACCATTCTTTTACTATTTACTTTTATCCTTCATTATGCCCAGGCGCAGGACAGGTATTTTGCACGTACCTATACCTCTAATGTATTGCCCAAAGGGAATTTTGATATAGAGCTATGGCATACTTCCCGCTTTGGACACGAAGGTCAATTCTTTCATGCCATGGACCAGCGTATGGAGTTTGAAGTGGGCCTGGGAAAACAGGTACAGACGGCATTCTATTTCAACCGGTACCAGAAAAGTTTTACAGACAGTACGGACCAGATCAGCCATGCCAGCGAAATAGGATTTAGTAATGAATGGAAATGGAAAGTCACTAATCCATCCAGTAAACTGGGAGTTGCCCTGTATGGAGAACTGGGTGTGAAAGGAGATGAGCTGGAAATTGAAACAAAGATTATCCTTGACCGTTCTTTTGGTAAAAACCTCCTGGCTTTTAATGGCATTTATGAACTGGAAGCTGAGGCAGAAAGGGAGAATGGTGCCAATGAAATGGAATTTGAAGAAACACCTCTTGAATTGGACCTTGCTTATATGTATAATGTTTCCCTCAACCTGGGTTTGGGCGTGGAGCTGGTCAACCATAATGACATTTCAAAAGGCCATTGGAACAACTCTGTACTGTATGCAGGTCCCACCCTAAATTACCGTGGTGACCGATGGTTCTTTATCGCTAATTATTTACCACAAATCAGGAACCTGCATAAGACCGATGTGTCTCCCAAAAACAGGGTGTTGGATGAACATGAAAGAAGCGAAGCAAGAATATTAGTTGGATTTTCTTTTTAGAACTATCGCTATAAATAGAAGAACCCGTGGTTTCCAGTTGAATGGGAATCACGGGTTCCTTATTTTCAAAACAATTTTAATAGATCACTGTCACCGTTCCTTTTTTTGAAAAGACCTGTCCCGAAGCACACTGGAAGGATGCCAGGTAAACATAACTACCTGCCGGCACATTCATGCCTCTGAACTTTCCATTCCATGCCGCACCGGCATCACCAGGAAGGAAGTTTTTCTTCTCAAATACCAGTTCACCCCAACGGTTAAAGATGGCAAAGGAAGAAACCAGTTTTACACCACTGCCACGGATGGTAAATGTATTGTTCAATGCATCGCCATTAGGCGTAAATGCATTGGGAATGTATAAATGACTCTCCCCGCACTCAGTTACCACCTTAATGGTATCTGCTGCCGAACACTGATACGCATTTTTGACTGTAATGATATAATCCCTGTCGGCAGTAGGTGTGGTCAATGGCGAAGGGCAATCAGTGCAGCTCAGGTCATTCGCCGGTAGCCAGCTATAACTTACCACATCATTGCTGTAAATGGGCTGTAATTGATAAGGACTGCCACCTGTGATCACCACGTCTGCACCTGCCTGCACGGTGGGCAATGGATTGACGGTTACCGTCACGCTGGCTGTATCTATAAAACAATGATAGCTGTCACGGCCTTCCACGTAATAAGTTATGGTTGAACCAGGCGTTGCTACCGGGTTGGCAATCGTTGCATTGTTCAAACCGGATGTATTACCGATCCATTGGTACGACGTTGCACCTGCGGCTTTTAATTGCACATTGTTCCCCTTGCAAATGACAAGATTGGAATTGACTGATAAATTCATGGGAGGCGCTACAACCAGTTTAACAGAGTCATTTGCCGTGCAACCAAAATCAGACTTAGCTTCCAATACATAGGTGGTAGTAGCGGCAGGCGATGCCACCGGGTCGGCAATGGTATTATTATTTAACCCGGTCGCTGGTTGCCAGTTGTATACTGCTCCGCCACTGGCATGTAATGTCATGGTGCTGCCACTGCATAATACGGCCTCTCTTTGCCCCAGGTTGATCACAGGTTTTGGATGAACTGTGAGCTGGTGCAAACTCGTATCAATACAGGCACCGTTTTTCAGCATCAGGGCCACTGTATAATTCCCGGGAACGGCATAGGTTAATGGAGCAGGATCCTGTTGCGCAGAAGATATCCCTTGCCCTAAATTCCATGACCAGCTTTGTGGAGTCGCTGCTGCCGAACCTTTAAAGCTGGCGCTGCCTCCTTCACAAATACCTGAAGGTCCGTTGATGATGCCCTTGATCTTTTCATTTACCACGACTGTCTTTGTCGTTTCCTTCAGGCAGCCCGAAGGTGAGGCTACCCGAAAGCGAACAGTATAATTTCCGGGTTGCGTATAGGTAAAGTTTGGCTGTTTTACATTGGAGCTGTCTGCAGGATTACCAGTTCCAAAATCCCAATGATAGGACAGGGTTTGCTGCGCCCTGTCAGCAGCAATGCTGGTTACCTGTGGCTGGAAGCTGATGTTTGAAATGGTACATGCCGAAGGTATGTTCCCAATGTTTATCTGCAGGCTGTCAACTACTATCTTATTGGCAAGGCTGGCAGCAGCGCTGCATCCATCGGCATCCTTTACCACCAGTGTTGGTGCATACACACCCGCAGCAGTAAAAGAATGTACACTGGTGGAATCAGTTGTTATTTTCACCAACCCATCTCCATAATCCCAGGCATACGACCTGCCTTGCTTTCCCGGTGAGTTAAAGGAAATAGACTGCGCTGTACAACTCATGAACTGGTTGGCATTGAGGCTGGCAGAAGAGGATTTGATGATTACTGAATCCCTTGTCGTATACACAGTGCCGTTATCGCTGTAAACATTCAGTGTTATAATGTATTGACCTGGCGCTGTGTAGAGGTGCGATGGGTTGAACACATTTTCTGCCCTTGCCCCATCACCAAAATCCCAGGTCACCCGGCTGGCATTACTGGAGGTATTGGTAAAGCGTACCAATACTGGTGGACAGGTACTGGCGCCTACAAATGAACTGGCAAATGAGAATGCCGAATTGATATACTTCACCACAATGGTTTGCCTGGCAGTATCCGTGCAGGCATAGGTAGCATTTTTCGCCAGCAGCAACACGGTATAAGTTCCTGGTTGGGTGTAGGTGTGTTGTGTATTGAAATCAGTAGCCGTGGTTCCATCACCAAATTGCCATTCATAGCTGGTACTGCCCGTATAGTTGTCGAAACTGTTGTTGTAAAAACTGACAGATGAATTGGGTGATATTGTATTGGCCGATACATTAAAAGCAGCCTGCACACCACCCACTCTTACATAGGGTGTCCATTTCTGGTCAGTGCAGCCATCTGCGTCTTTTACTGTCAGGTACACATCATAGGAATAGGGTTGGGGATAGGTATGCGTGAATGGTGCAGAGGTTGTATTTGTCAAACCCTGGCCGTCACCAAAGCTCCAGGCCCAGGAAGTAATGGGCACATTGTTCGAGCCTTTGGAACTATCTGTGAACAGCATGGTAGCGTCGCAATAGGCAGGTTTTAAACTGTAGTTGGCAATGGGTCCCCTAACGTTGATGGGCATGTAATTGGTGGTATCTAAGCAGCCAAAATGGTCAGAACGCAAAACAACGCGGAACTGGTGGGGGCCTCTTTCCATTTGCATGGCTTTCAGATGCATGGTAGGACCGGGATTGTAATTGTCCAGCCCATAGGACCAAATCTCGGCCAGGCGACCACCTTCATATTCATACCTGTAAATACCATACTGCGCCCAATCATAATAAGCAGCCCAGTTACGCTCTAAATGGTCCAGTGTTATGGTCATTCCATCATTGCTGCACACATTCGTGGTGGTTGCGCTGACTTGGGGTGATTGTTTCAACAATACCTGTACCATCATCGAGTCCTTTACAGTGCAGCCACCATTTATTGTTGTAAGTACAGTTTTATAGGTTCCTGTTTTGGTATAAGTATGCTGGATCGTGTCCTTATAACTGGTATAGGAAGTTGTGCTGCCATCGCCAAAATCCCAACTCCAGCTATTGGTTTGTTTAGAAGATTCAGTAAAAACAACTAATCCCCTTGTGCCATCGCAGGTATTGGTATAGCCTGTTATTTTAGGAAAGGGAGGACTCACCTTCACATAGGCCAGCTTTGTAACCGTGTCAAAGCAATTTTCAATCTGCCCGCTTAAAGTAACTGTATACACTCCTTCTTCTTCATACTTGTGACTCACCCCATTGCTGTTCCAGCCATAATGGTATTCTGTTTTCCCATCACCAAAATCCCAGTACCAATCCTGGTATTCTGTACCTGTGGCAGAAAACTGCACCGGCGTATTGCCGCAAATAGCCGTTCCGGAAAGGGAAGTGAAATCAAATTTGGGTTTTGCTCGAACACGGATATCATCATAGGTGATGGTCCCCGTACAACCATTGGTCAACACGTAATTGAGCGTGACTTTGTGAATGCCTGCTTTATTAAACACATGTACCACCTGTGCATCGGTTGAACTGGTATTATCATCACTGAACACCCATTTGTAGGAAGCAACCAGGTCGGGGCGGCTGGCTTTAAAGCCTAAGGTCAACCCCAGGCAGCCATAACGATAGTTGTTTAACCCACTGGAATAAACCAGGTCAATCATCATATAAGGTTGGGTCAGGTCCAGGTATTGGAAACCAGTGGTGGAACAGCCTTCAGCATTGGTCACCGTAAGCATCACATTGTAAGTGCCGGCATAGGTGAAGTTCTTTACCGGTTCTTTGGTGGTGGCGTCAGGGGAAGGGCAATTGTAATTACAAAAGAAGTTCCAGTTCCACTTCACTGCATCGCTTGTGGTGTCCTTAAATTGAACGTCCACAGGAATGGCGCAGGGAGAGGCTCTTTCGGCTATCCAGCCTGTGAGCTGGGGTGTTTTTTTAACTGTAAAGTCCTTATAGACGGTATCCTTGCAGCCTCCAAAGGTGTTGATCATCCGAAGTTTGTAAGTCCCCGGGTTGTATATATAGTAAAACACTGACTGAGGTCCCTGGTAGCTCCACCCATCACTGTATTCAGGAATATTCCATTGCGTCATTGAAGGTTCGGGAGTACTCCTGTTCATGAACTTTAATTCCTTTCCTGAACAATACAAATCTGGCGCAATGATCTCCGACTGGTAATTGGCCACATTCAAATAACCTGTTAGGGTCTTCGTGTTGGTACAGCCTTCGGAGCTTTTCACCTGCAGGGAAACGTCATAGGTGCCCCTGGTATTGAATACATGTGAAGGTTCTTTAGTAGTGGCGGTGTTGCCATCTCCAAATGTCCAGGCATAGCTTAAAGTGCCAGGCCCTTTACTGCTATTGGTAAACGTGACAGCATCAGTGATACGGCAAAGGAAAGTTTGGTTGGCTGCAAAGCTGGCCTCCAGCACAGGCAATACCTCCACCAGGCTATCCTTTACCAGCGTTGATTGGCAACCCATGCTGTTGGTTACCGTGAGGCTTACAGAAGCCTGCTGGGCAAAGGTGAACGTGTGTGGTACCTGTGGGCTGGATCCCGACAGGGTATTACCATCCCCAAAATCCCAGAAATAATTTTGAATACTCCCGTCACCTGGCGTGGCAGACGCAGTAAGAGTTGTATTCAATGGGGCACATCCCCTGGTAATATCCGTTGAAAGCTGCAGGGTGGGCTTTTTATAAACCGTAACAGTTTGTGTTTTGGAAGAACTGTTGCTTCCGTCTGTCACGGTGAGTTTGACCGTATAGGTTTTTTCCACAGTGTAAATGGCAGCAGGATTTGTTTCAGTAGAAACATTCCCATTACCAAGGTCCCATTGATAGCTGGCGCCGGCACTCGCACCTTTGGTTAAATTGATAAAGGTTACTGTAAGCGGGGAGCAGCCCCCTGCCTGGCTGATATTAAAATCTGCGACCAGTTGGGCATTGCCCTCCAGGTTGGCCAAAAAAGCGGGCAAGAATAGGATCAATAGCTTCTTCAGGGATACGTGAGGCATTACAAGCAGTTTGGTTTGGTGGTTTACCATGGCCTGTTCCGGGCATGGGAATCCGGGGACAAGATAATCCACGAACCTCATATTTTCACGTAACCGGGGTCATTACCAGGGTAGGGGATGCATGTTGATTATCAGGTGAATTATTTTAGGATAAAGGGCAGTTTATAAATGTGCATAAACTGTGGTAAACTTTGGAGCTATATCCTTGTAAATAGCGTCACATGAAGGTAGCTTGCTGCTGCTTATAACCCATCCAAAATATTGAACGACTTGATATGGTGGCTAAACCATGAAGGGGAACTGAAAGGTTCCCTTCTTTTATTCATTGAATATTGAAAATTGATCATTGCTCATTGAGCATTTCTTAAACCTTAGAATAAGATAGCTAGTCGGTTGCAATGCCCAATCTTCAAATGATTTTACTTGTTTGCAAACATTAAAACAGTTTACTATTTACCTCGGCATTTCTTGTTCGTTTTTTTTGCTTGCCCAAAAAAAAGAACCAAAAAAAAGCAGGCAAACCCCAACGCTCCGCGGGTTTTGCCGGGCCAGCGCACAACGGTCATTACTACTAAATGTTTAATGCATTTGGATTACAGTCATTTCTCTGGGTGTTTACTTCACTTCATCTGGTTAGAATCTGAAAGTTGGTCACGTGATATGCGCAAAGTCTGGAGGCGCTGAATTGCGGACATCCGACTTCGGACTATAAGGGCCTCAGTAATCGAATTTCCGCAATGAGGCGCTGGACGAGGCTGAAAGATCGAAGTGTTTTCCTCTCGTTAGATGTAATATATATGCGCAGTTCTGACTACAAAGTATATACCTGGTATTTTGTCATTCCGAGGCACGAGGAATCTTTGGATTGCATAAAGGCGACGGAATTGCTAGTGAACAACTTTCATTCTTTCAACCCTCTCTTCCTTCCTTGTTAACTTTTTTAACTTGTCAACCGCCCATTTTGACTTCATTTCTCTTCCCATTATCTTGTACCCCAATCTACCTGCCTATGAAAGCGTTTTTAGGTTGCCTGTTAATTGTAGTTACATTGTTATCCTGTTCAAAAAAGGATACTGACCCGGTAAATACACCCGGGAACCCGGTCATTATTTCCTATAGTCCTTCCAGTCCAACAACAGGGGATAAGCTAACCATCACGGGAAAGTTTTTTGGAATGGATATATCAGCGGTATCAGTAAAGATCGACTCTGTATCACTGGTGATCCAGTCAGTCAATGACACTACAATTGTTGTGTATATACCATCCAACCTGTTGTCCTCCGGGCAGAAATCCTATACTCTCAGTGTCTACATAAACGGACGCCTAAGCAATACATTGACCATTTCAGTGGCCTTTGCTGTTCATGGATGGAGATATGTCAGCCCCTCCTTGGACATTTTAAATGGTCAGCCCTTGCAGCAGGTTCGTAATATCGCTTTCTCCGATTACAACAGGGGCATGATCTCGGGTCCCGGAATCGTAGCCAGTTCCCTCGACGGTGGCACCAACTGGGGTGGCGTATTCAATGGAGGTAACACCCTGGGCTATGCGCTTTCTGTTGCCAATGAAGACCATATCTGGATGGAGCAGGACCGATTTGATATTATGTACCGCGATCAGCATGACCCCATCTTTTATCTTTTCAGCATAGCACACCTCGACACCATCACTACTGTGCCTTATTTCCAGGGCAGATCTATCACCGGCGTATATACCTATAAGCCTTTCAGAGGTTATATTCTCAACCAGGAAGGCAGAGTGTATAAGGTTAATGGGTCTTTCTCGCCAAAAGATATTTCACTTGAGTACACCAGTACTTATCATACGGATGCCACTAATTCTTCAGACACAAGATTTTACGATATATCCGCATTGGATAGCATGAACATGGTCATGGCCGGCTGGCCGGGAACCTACCCCAATACCAAACTGGTATTGATCCATAAAAAGAATGGCGTGTACACCGAATACGACCTGAGTACCAAGCTTCAGTATAGCTTTGCCAGGATTCAGCTGACAGATCCCAACACGGTTTACATCCTTGATGGATTTTACAATATGTATAAATTCACTAACGGAACACAGCTTATCACATTACCTATCCAGGCTTATTCCTTTTGTTTTGTCAATTCACAGGTAGGCTATGCCGCCTTTAAGGATAGGATCTATAAAACAACAGATGGTGGTCAAACCTGGAATACGGATTTTGTACTGCGCACTGCGGATTATATTTCAGCCATGTACACCAAAGACCAGAAAGTATGGGCCATTGGAAGGGCCAACGGCGGATCCGCTTCGGGATTTGCTATCAGGTACGATCCATAATAAAAGATCCATCCTTTGTTGTATGAAACAGGAAGGATGATCTATGAATTCAATTAAGTTACTTATTCTTCAGCCGGAAGGTGGCGCTTAATTTATGCAGGGCGCCCGCATTGTCCTTAAGGTCTATGGACACCCAGCCTTCTGTGTAACCCGTACCTGCAGCATCCACATGTGACATATAGTTTTCGTAGCTACCCATCGACTGGTCTATCTGGTAGGCTACTCCATTGATCATTACCGGACTGGTGAACCAGTTCCACGGACCAACTGTGAGGGTGCCGCTGGCAATATCCACCCCTGTTCCATTCTTCACACTACTGATATGCCCCGCAGCATAAGTAATAAAGGGAGATGCGCTGCTGGCATCATCTGTCAGTAAATATTTTTTATTATCCAGCGTATAATTAAAATACAATTTGGTAGATGTTGTGCAGGTATAAAAATTCAGGTCATACTCCTTGCCTTGCTGCGCATAGGGCCCCGATCCTAATACCAGTTCCGCGATACCGCCCTGGCGAACGCCACCCGGGTCAAGGATGCTTACATACACTGCATCATAGCCTCCCTGTAAATATATAGATGTGGTAAACCTCCCGTTTTTAATGGGCACGTAATATTCACGGGGCATCACATTCGAAACGGATAACAGGGCGGTCCCATTCTGAACAGGGTTTCCAACACAATCAAACACGCGTCCATATAAAGTGGTCAGTCCTGGTGTTGTTTTTACAGGTATGTTCACGTCCACCTCCGATGCGGTGGGAAATGATCCAATATCTTTTGTTTTGTTAAGGGGATATTCATCCTGGTAATTGTACTGGTCAGGGTACACGTATAAGGAGATCTTTTCATTGGCCGGTACGAATAATACGCCACTGCCTTCCGCATTGGTACGTCCTGTCGCTACTTCCTGGTCATTTATTTTAGCAACCAGCTTCATATTGGTGAGTGTAGCCGCACTGTCAGAACGCAGGTTCACTTTCAGGTACACGCCTGCTACCGGCATGGCTATATTCCACAGCGAGCTGGTACTGATAGGCACCTGGTAGGTATTATTGATTTTCTTAGCCATAGCCCCGCGTACCCATTTCCAATTCTCGTATTTATAGGCGGGTACAGAATCAGGCGCGGTGGACTGCATGGAGGGTTGAATAGGAATGGTCAGCTTTACGCCTTTGTTGGCCGGGAAATAGGTGTCCAGCCAGTAAGAACCGAAGGACCGTAAGAACCATCGTTTATTGACGGAGTCCACACTAAAATCAGGCATGCTCAGTGCAAATCCTTTGGCCACAGGGTTCAGGTAAGCGGCGTAACCAAATCCCTGCAATCCACCATTTGGATAATTAGCAGGGTCCAGTGGTCCATAGGATACACTGCCACCTGCCGGCAGCCAGAAATAGCCATTGTCAGCTCCTGAACTGGCGCTGTAAACCAGTTCACGCGGGATCACCGTGGCATCAGCATAATTCTGAAAAGAGGGTGTCAAAGGGAGTACTCTTGGCGTATGAAAATAATACAGGTCTGAAACGGTTAGGTTGTTGCGTTCAAATATTTGGGTTCTGAAAAGGTCTGTTTGAATCACTCCACTGGTAAAGGCATTGTACTGGAGGTTGTAATTACTATAGGCTCCATTGATCGAAACTTGCGCAGGGTTGTTGGTCTGACTGTTACTGTGCATATACGTGATCAGGGAAGTGAAAACAGGTGTATAGGGTGTTACAGGTGTATAATTCAGCGAGGGATCAACAGGATTATTTGGGTCAGTAGATTTTTTGCATCCGCTTACAAGGAATAGAATAAATAGCAAAGCAGTTATTGTTTTCATAGCCATGGTTTTGATCATTTCTTCAAGGTGATTGTATTCTACACACTGGAAGAAAATTCATTAATGTTTTCAAATTCCAAAACATCAATAAACCGCCTCAAGATAGGGTGCAATTGCTGATTATTCAAGTGAAGCGGGGGCAAAAAAGCTTGTTATATGACAAAGAGGCATATGAAATATACCTACAAAGGAGTATTGACTCGGGTACATACACTCTCTATTTTCGCCCATTAAATCAAGACCAATGAAAACTGCTTCGGGCCGCTTACATACGGGTAAATTATTGCCGTTACTTTTCTTTTTATGTTATTACCTGGTAAGTTGCCAGAAAAGTAGTTTTGACCCAGAGCCACCTCCTACACCCACTGATTTGAATCTTTCAGTATCCGTGTCACAGGCTGCGCCTTACCAGTTCATTAAACTGCAGTTGCCCGCCGGCACCAAACCTCAAAGTCTTACAGCCACCACGGTGCCCGTGCATATAGGCGCTTCCATCGTTGATGCCTATGCCGATCAAAAAGCCCTGGCTGCCAACACCTATGCTTATTATGTTATGGTGCCCGAACTTCCCACAGGAGCCCAGGAAATAACCATAACGGTTGCAGAAGGTAAAACAGCCAAAGGATCTGTAAAGCTTACAGCTTTTAATAAGATAGCAGATGTGGACCTGTATATCAAAAACCAGCAGGATAATGCATTGAAAGAAGTTACAGATGCCAAAGCTGCTTATGATGCGCAGGTTCAGTCAGGACATATGCGTGCCTCGACCCGCGATAGCCTGAATACATTTTTGCAGCAATCCTATAATAAGAACAAAGCGATCATTGATGCCCTGCCCGCTGAAGAAAAGCAAACCTATGCACAGCTCATTGATGCCAACAAAAGCTGGCTGAATGATTTTAAGCAGGTGTTCATTAATAACCCACTCAATAACTACCGGGAAAATACCCAGGGAGATTGTGAGGAACTCAGGCGCCAGCAAAAAATTTATTGGGATAATGGTGATATTGGCAATGCGAATGACTTAAGAGTGGAAGCCGACCAATGCGAAGCAGATAGAGAAAAGCAAAGACTCGATGCCAGTAAGGTCTTCACCGGGAAGATGAAAGAAGCCTTTAATGCTGCCAATGAAGAACGCAAAAACACCAATGGAAGGGCAAAAGCTGCCTGGGCCTTTGTTTCCACTTTCGTAACAGAAGCATCTAAAGGTTTGTTTGAGACCGTAACAGGTGTGAAGGATGTGGATGATCCTTTTGCCGTGCTGGAAATTGATGATACCCAACAGCAACGTATAACCGCACAGGAGTTTGAACTGGATAAGGACTATGCATATAGCGCGGGCCTTCAGTTAGTGAACCTGGGTAGCCAGAATGCAGCCACATTTCCTGCTTTTGCCGGTATCATCGATGGCATTAATAGTTATAACACGGCCATGACCGACCTGGGACAGTTCCTGCCTTATGTTCCGGAGATGCATGTGCCCACTGCTAAAAATGAAAAGCTGTATGTGTCCGGCTATACGGTTGACCAGGTAAGTGATAACCGCGTCAGCGTTGAGATCAGGAATGGTACAAAAGGAAAGCTGATCAAAGTAGGATTGAAAACACCTGTTGTTGAAACAGTCATCAATTTCACCTTCAGGGTAAATTATACCAGCAATTATGGCAATGGTTCCAAACAGATACAGGCTACGCTAAATATTCCACTGGATAAAATGTTGGTAAGGACCAGTCCTCTGACATTCACAACATGGAACGAAGGTGGTGTGGACCTGTTTACCATGCATGAATACTGGCGATGGACCTGTGGCACCACGGAATATATCAACCGTGAACAATTGCTGGGCGCCAGTATCAGTTTTGCGGATGGCGGCACCTGTAACGTAACAGAGAAATACCATGAAATTTATTATGATAATCCCGGCACCACCTGTGCTACGGTCAGAAAGGTGGACCAGGAGAAAACTTATAGCAGCACTTCCACCTGGTCGGCCAATAATGCCACCAAAATGCTCACTGTCACCTTCAAGGACGACCAGGGCCAGGATCAAACCCTGACAGCACCTGCTGTCATTCAAAATGGAGTGCTGACCATCAGTGCGGGTGGAGTTACCATGGCATTGCAGAAGAAGTAAAAGGAAGCATACATGCATAAAAAAATCCGGGAATTGCTCCTGGATTTTTTTTTGGCTCAATAAGGAAAGGTTGTTGATAGGTTGACAAGTTGAAAGGTTGACAAGTTAACACGGTTTAAAAACGTACATCGTTTTCTTACTTCATCATTTGACATTACCTCACCCGGGCTCCTTCCCTGGCTCTGCACAAGGCCATAATAGGTTAGACACCGGGAGGGGTGGAGTATCATTTCCTTTTGAGAAAACAATATGGAAGTATATTAATCTTTTAGGTTCTCACTTTAGTTTGGTTATTAGTACTTGCCTCCCGCCCGGGGTCTACCACTGCGCGGGCTTTGTTGAGTGGTGGGGACCCCGGGTGAATTTGAAGAAGTCCCTCATAAAAACCGATTTTAATTGACCACTAAGTCATAGAATCATCCAGGGGTACCCTGGCCTAACACAACTCCTTAATAGTGTAGAGGCCGGCCGAGTGCCATTTCTTTTGAGGTTCTGCAGTATCATATCGGGATCTTGTTAAGCTCCGGGGTGACTAAATGCTCTTCATAAAATATCGTTTTCCGCCCGGGGTCTACCCAGGCGTGAGCCTTGTGTCTTATCCTGAAATAGGTTTACACTTAAACATGTAAACTTATGCGATACGCTCCACGGAATAACGGTCAATTTGTTCAGATCTATTCAGAAGCTTTTCGACGAAAGGTGATTGAAGAGTACCTAAGCAGTAATGTATCAAAGATGTTTTTGCTTCGCAAGTATGGCATCAAGATGAAATGCGGTATTCAAAGATGGATGAAGCTCTATGGTTATGAAGACAATAAACAGCAGGTAATTATTAAATTTAGTGCTGAAGGGCCTCATGCATTAATCAGAAGAATGAATACAGGAAAAGCAAGCAAAAAGCAATTAGAAGAGAAAATAAGAGAGCTAGAGCGTCAGTTGGAGGATGAAAAGCTACGCTCTGAAGCTTATCAGAGAATCATTGAAAAGGCCGAGAAAGACTTTAAGGTGCCGATTAGAAAAAAGCCCAATACCAAGTAATCCGCGAAATGAAGGACAGTTATCCCTCTGTTAGCCTGGAGAGATTCTGTTGGTTACTTGGTCTAACAAGGCAGGCCTTCTATAAAGACACCTGGAATAGTAAACGTAAAGGAAGCAAAGAGCAGCTCGTAGTGAGTGAAGTTAAAAACATTAGGCGCGAACATCCTGCGATAGGAACAAGGAAACTTCATAATCTATTACAGGGCTTTTACCAGCAGCATTCCATTAAGATGGGAAGAGATGCACTGTTCTGCACTTTAAGTAATCACCGGCTTTTAGTTAGAAGAAGAAAAAGAAGAATTTTCACTACCCAGTCGCATCATTGGTTAAAAAAGTATTCTAACCTGATTAAAGGCTGGTATCCACAAGTACCCGAACAACTATGGGTGTCTGACATTATTATGTACCCTGTGGGGGGCGACATCTTTACCTGAGCCTTGTTACAGATGCTTATTCACATAAAATCATGGGCTACCATATAGCAGATACCCTGGAAGCCGTTCACTGCATAAAAGCACTTAGGATGGCACTTGCCGGAAGGTTGCATCCAAGTGATAATTTAATCCACCATTCTGATAGAGGAATACAATATTGCTCTACTTCATATACAGAACTTTTAATGCAGAATAAAATAAGTATCTCAATGACCGAGAGCGGTGATCCTCTGGACAATGCTATTGCTGAAAGAATCAATGGCATTATAAAACATGAATATCTCAAACATTATAGACTCTCTAACCTTCAGCAAGCAACAGAACTGCTGAAGCAAGCAGTGGAAAACTACAATGAAAGAAGGCCGCACCTAAGTATACAGATGCATACCCCTGATAAAGTTCACAAGCAAAAACTTCAAGTAAACAGACAATGGCAAAAATCAAAAAGAACTCCTACTATTGTAAACAAATTAAATCATTTGTAAACTTATTTTAGGACGAGACAGTGTGTATTGAGGGGGACCCCGGGTGTTTTATTTTACAGTTCTTTTTATCTTAACACCATGGCAGTAAGGTTGCAACAGCAATGCGACAACGGTATTTATTTTATTTCATTTACCTGCTTCAGGTGGATCTCACTCTTTGAAATAGCCAACACTTATCATAGTATTTACAAATGGTTTGATCATATGCGTGAACATAATAGTTCAATTATTGGCTATGTCATCATGCCAAATCATCTTCATTTGTTGGCTCATTTGCCAACCAGTTTAAAAACTGTAAATAGAACTGTGGGTAATGCCAAGCGATTATTAGCATATGATATCATTAAAAACCTTGAGTTACAAAAACGGGAAGACCTGTTACAACAATTATTTGATGCTGTAAAGCCTAATGAAAGAAGGAAAGGGCAGCGGTATAAAGTCTTCCAGGAGAGTTTTGATGCAAAGCTTTGTCCCAATATTGAATTTGTATGGCAGAAGCTGAATTATATACATTATAATCCTGTAAGGGGTAGATGGAATCTTGCTCCGGACTTTACATTATATCCTCATAGCAGTGCAGGTCATTATTATGATAGCAAAATAAATGCGTATAAGAATATTGTTTCGGTAGATGAAGTAACGGAGATGTAAGAATCACCCGGGGTCCCCCTTGGCTTAGCACAAAAACCATGAAAGGGTAGACCCCGGGTGGAGTATCGTTTCTTATGAACGTCATAAGATATGATTGAAGTATAAGCGGGGACTTCCACCTAAATCTCATCATCATCCTATATTCTTCGTGCTGCTTTGTGCCTTAGTGCCTTTGTGGCCTCTCTTCCTTCTCAATAATCCTTTTAATTGTACAAATTCTTAATTCTCTCTCATTTGAATATTGAACATTGAAAATTGTTTATTGAGCATTATTTTCCCTTCAACTCTTCGTGCTGCTTTGTGCCTACCGCCTTTGTGGCCTCTCTTCCTTCTCAATAATCCTTTTAATTGTACAAATTCTTAAATCTTTCTCACTTGAATATTGAACATTGAAAATTGTTTATTGAGCATTATTTTCCCTTCATCTCTTCTTGCTGCTTTGTGCCTTAGTGCCTTTGTGACCTCCCTTCCTCCTCAATAATCCTTTTAATCCTGTAAATCCTAGTTCTACATCTTCCTCGTAGCCGCAATGCTCATCACGCTATTAGTGGGAGGAAACAGTCTCCCGCTTTCCAGCTTGCGGATATGCATGGTGATGGCGCTTGTTTGATTGCGCAGGGTCCAGTTCAATCCTTTGTATCCTTTTTCAATGATTATACCCGGACCTGCAGGATCAGCGGACCATTTGCCCTTAAAAGTTTTTCCATCCATAGTTTTCCATGTATAAGTTCCATTGGCAAGCACCTGCAATACATCTGTAGCAGTATGATAGGAATACTCGTTGTGTTCGTAGTTGCCTTCTGTGCGGGTATTCACGGCCATTACTTCACCCAGGTTCCAGGTACCCATGAACCAATTGCTCCACCAGGGCTGACGGGTTAAGCCTGCTACAAGGCTCCAGTCCATCCAGTCCGGCCAGTTGGCATAAGCGTCAGGGGCTACCAGGTATTTATTCTCACCAGTAGCTGCATTCTTTGCGGCAGCATTGTATGGTGTGCCTGCATCTTTTATGGTACCCCGTTTCCAGCCGCCAGCATAAAACAATACAGAATCTCCTTTATGATAGGTTCCCAGTGAAGGCCATGAGGTGGAGTTGCCCGTAGTTTTTAAAGTAATGACCTGGTTGGGAACAGGCGTATTGTTAACCGGCAATGGTTTTATTGCCAGGTTGGATGCCGCAGCTTTCGTATCATTTTTAGTACTTGCTTCCATTACTTTCACTACTTCATTTGCACCAAAGGAACGGGCACGGTCAAACGCAGTTTTACCATTGTTGTCTTTCAGCTCAGGCTTTGCACCCTGTTGCAGCAGGAATTCCACTACGGCAGCCTTGTTGGCAGAAGCTGCTGCCATTAATGGGGTGAGGTAAGTATAGGATAACTGGTAATTTACATTGCCACCACCGGCCACAATGCTCTTCACTTCTTCCAGGTTGCCGGCATCGGCTTCCCGCACAAGGGCGTCGCCTTTGAACTTGTCATCATATTTGGCCCATGGACCTGTCTGTGCATGGAGTGTTATTGATAAAAATATCAAAGAAAAGAATGAAAGGATACGAAATGCAGTTTGTTTCATTGGTTTAAAAATTGCCCGACAAAATAATAAATTTATTGAGCCCAGAAATAGTTCAAAACTTATTTTAAGAATCACCCTGGTCCCCTGGCTTAGCACAAAAACCTTGAAAGGGTAGACCCGGGCGGAGTGCCATTTCATTTGTGGTTCTGCAGTATCATAATTTGGATCTTGTTATTCCCCATGGTGACTAATTGCGATCGCCCTCCACCCGGGGTCTACCCAGGGTTGGTCTTGTGTGTGGCTGGGACCCCGGGTGACTATCTATATTTTCCTGCTTCATTATGATACCAAAATAAATGCGTGTAAGAATATTGTTTCGGTAGATCAAGTATAGGAGGTCTAAGAATCACCCGGGGTCCCCCTGGCTTAGCACAAAAACCTTGAAAGGGTAGACCCCGGGTGGAGTATCGTATCTTATTAACGTCAAAGTATGATTGAAGTATAAGCGGATACTTCCACCTAAGGCCCATCATCATCCTATATTCTTCATGCTGCTTTGTGTCTCGGTGCCTTTGTGGCCTCCTTCTTCCACAATAATCATTTTAATTCTACGAATCTTAGTTCTCTCTCACTTGAACATTGATTATTGAAAATTGTTTATTGAACATTTTTCTTATTCCTAAAAGAAGACCGCTATAAATATTTCTTCTCCGACCTAAACCTTCATCATTCGATATTCCTTGTTCGAAATTCTTCTGTTCTCTTCATCATTTAATAAAAAACACCCCCGATCCTTGACTATCAAAACATAATTCTTAAATTCCCTATTCAATCTGCCCGAATATGAAAACGGCCATCGAACATGGTTTCTAAAAAATATTTAATAGTACATCCTAAATAGTAAATAATCTATGTCATCACGCAGAGAGTTCCTGGCACAGGTAGGCGGCGCTACCGCACTGGGATTATTAGTATCAGCCTGTTCCAGCTCAAAGGCAGCAAGCAGTTCGGGCTCGCCTTTCTTTTATGAAATGTCACTGGCAGAATGGAGCCTGCACAAAGCCTTGTTTGCTAACAAAATCACCAACCTGGATTTTCCAGGCATTGCCAGAAAGCAATACGGCATCAGCGTGGTGGAATACGTCAACCAGTTCTTTAAGGACAAGGCCCATGACACAAAATACCTCAATGATCTGTTAACCCGTTGCAAGGATAATGGTGTGACCAACCACCTGATCATGTGTGATGGTGAAGGATCATTAGGCGACCTTGAGGCCGCCAAGAGAAAGCAGGCCGTGGAGAACCATTACAAATGGGTTGATGCTGCCAAATATTTAGGTTGCCGCACCATCAGGGTCAACGCCTTTGGTGAGGGCAGTGCAGAAGAAGTGCAGAAGGCAGCTATCGAAAGCCTGTCACAATTAGGTGAATATGCAGGTAAGGTAGGCCTCAACGTGATCGTTGAAAATCACGGGCACTATACTTCTGATGGCACCTGGATGGTAGGACTGATGAAAGGCGTGAACAGGAGCAATGTAGGTGTGCTGCCTGACTTTAATAATTTCTGTGTAAAAAGAGAAGGTGGAGGCACATGGACTGGAAAATGCATCGAAGAATATGACCGCTACAAAGGTGTGAAGGAAATGATGCCTTATGCAAAGGGTGCCAGCGCCAAGACCATAGACTTTGATTCCAATGGCAACTGCGTGGAAACGGATTATGTTCGCATGCTCCAGATCATTAAAGACTCCGGATTTAAAGGATATATCGGTATCGAGTATGAAGGGGAGAAGCTCGGCGAGGATGAGGGTATCAGGAAAACAAAGGCCCTGTTGGAGAAAGTTACGCCAACGCTAGCTTGAGTCGGTAGTCGGTAGTCAATAGTCGGGAGTCGGTAGCCAGGGAACCACGGTGACACAGCGGCACGGTGATGCACGGAGAAAATGCAGGCCACTAAGTCGCGAAGACACCAAGGAACGCGAAGAAGTGTGTAGTTTGTAGTGTGTAGATTGTTGTTCTTGAGGCAGTTTTCGGATAATGATTATGGTTGTTAGTTCAGAAAAACTTTTGATGGCGCATCAAGTCCAGGTCGGAGAGCTTTGAATTCATTTCTATCAAATATCAAATATTAAATTTTACATCTTACATCCTCATGTCTCCTAAACAAACTGTATTAGCATGGGTTGAGGCTTTCAACAGGACAGATGTTCAGGCCCTGGGTAAGTTGTACCATGATGAGGCCATCAATCACCAGGTGGTGAATGAACCTGTTGTGGGTAAGGAAGCCATTATTGCCATGTTTGAAAATGAATTTGCCAGGCAGAAATGGTATGTATGATCGAGAACCTTTTTGAGGATGATGAATGGGCTATATTGGAATGGAAGGATCCATTGGGACTTCGAGGCTGCGGTTTCTTCCAGGTGCGTGACGGCAAGATCCTGTTCCAAAGAGGATACTGGGATCGCCTCTCCTTTATGAAATTACATAACCTGGATGAATGGCGGGATTAGTTACTTTCCAACTTTGACTGGCGCTCTCTCCTTATCAACCTATCAACTTTTCAACTTTTTCCTTCACTTCTGTAACATTTTGTCCCACTTAACGACTATTCTTATAAACTAACCGCATTGCCACGACAGGAAATAGAAAAGCAGTTCGAAAAGCATATTCGTGAAAATGAATTGCTGATCTATAAAGTATGTCGCATGTACGCCTATACAGATGTTGACAGGCAGGACCTGTTCCAGGAGATCGTGATCCAGCTTTGGAAGGCCTATGCCAATTTCAAAGGCAACTCTTTGTTCAGCACCTGGCTATACAGGGTGGCCATCAACACAGCCATCACCGGCCTGCGGAAGAAAAAGGATTTTATTGATTCCTATGAGCCGGCCAGTCTTCCTGTGAACATTGGCGATGACAATAGTTCCGGTGCCGAGGAGGAACGCATGCAGCAACTATATACCGCCATCGCACAATTGAACCAGGTGGAGAAAGCCATCGTGATGCTCTATATGGAAGACCGCAGTTATGAAGAGATGGAGGAGATACTGGGAATGTCGCAGGGAAACCTGCGTGTGAAAATGAGCCGCATCAAAGACAAATTACGCCTAATGACAAAAAGCAATTGATCATGGAACTCGATGACCTCAAGCAATCGTGGAAAGAAACACCGATACCAAAACCTGTAAATAAAAACATCATGGAAATGATACAACACAAAAGTTATGGCCCCGTGGCGGCCCTGAAAAGAGGCTATAGAAAACAAATGGTCGTAATGGCCCTCATGCCCTTCATTCTTTTGCTTACCAATGCCAGTGACATCAGCAAGCCGCTCACCAGTGTTTTGTACTGGACCTATGTGGTCTTTGCCATCGGCGTCATATTGTTTGCGTACTACAATTACCGCATTGCAGAAAAAATGCAGGATATGAATGAGATGGTGAAATCCAACCTGGAACAACAGGTATCACTCTTACAAACAAGGTTGCGCTGGAAGATCATCGGGCTTCGCATTGCACTAATATTTTTTATTGTTATGATCGAAGTACTGCCCTATTTCCAGCACTATCGTATGCTGGATAAATGGCACTCACTGCCGATATGGGTACGCTATGCTGTTTACCTGGGCTTCATCCTTTTCCAATATGTCATGAGCCCTATAATATTGCAACGCAAGTTCGGCAGGCATTTAACTTATTTGCAATCGCTGGTTAAGGAAATGGAGTAGAGGTTTTGAAAAGTTGATAGGTTGATAGGTTGACAGGTTAACAAGAAGGAAAGGATAAAGTGTAAAGTTTTTATGAATATCATTCGGTTACACTATACGGTTAGTAAGTTATTTATTTGCAATAAAAAAGACCAACTAATCTGTATTAATACAATCTGCAATTGTTCACCCTTTTTCCTGCCTTCAAATAAGTAAGGGCTGCAATCGCTCACCCTCTCACCTTGTCATCCTGAGGAACGAAGGATCTATGGTAAAAGCATAAGCGACTTGTATATTTTTGAAGTTGGTACGACCTAAAACAAAAACAACGTAAACGTTTCTATTTAATTGATTGCTCAATAGCCCTTCAGGGCAATGTCATCGCCTTAGTTCAGTTCAAAGATCCTTCGTTCCTCAGGATGACAAAAAACCAGTGTTTATTTTCTGCAGTCAGAACTCAAATCAAAATTTTAATAGTTGATTCGTTGAGCAGACTAGGCGTATGAATCACGACCATTGAGCTTAAAACTGCCTGCATGGCACACCTTTAAACCTGTAATCCTTGGGCACAAGGGATCAGTGGTACATGCATAAGTAACGTTTGAACCAGTAATGCATGTTTGGCATAACAAAAACAGTTGTGGATGATTCAATCACGTTGGGGACGCCAACACACGTACCGTTTTTTATCACTTAATCGGTCGGTTAATAATTCAAAACATTATTAGGTACTAAGGCCATGGTAGCTGAATTAAATCCCCCTCTGGCAAGTTTTCAATGTGCGGAGAAACCGAGGTCCCCCTTTGCAAAGGGGGAAAGCAGGCACTCCGCATTTCGGACAGGTACTAAGGGGGATTTCGTTCAGTGAGAAATGCTTTTTAAGTATGTACACACTTACTATAAAATGCATACGCTGCTCCACTGCAGTTCAAAGATCCATTCTTCGTCAGGAGAACAATAAAAAACGTTTATTCGTTGTAGTTAGTCTATTATAAATCATAAACTGTCCCGGGAACTACAAACTTTCCTGGCTCAAGACTACAGACCCCCGACTTACTTAGTGTTGCTTTGTGCCTTAGCGTCTTAGTGGCAAAAATCTCCGTGCCCCGCCGTGCCGCTGTGACGCCGTGGTTCCTTTTTTTTCGACTCCTGACTACCGACTCCTGACTACCGACTCTTCTCCATCCTGGTTCTCAAACCTCATCGAAAACATGGTTCCCTCTCCCTCAATGCTGGCCACTTTAATAATGCCACCATGCAGTTCAACGATCTTTTTGGTAATGGATAATCCAAGACCCGTACCAGGATATTCAGCCTTGCCATGGAGCCGCTGGAAAGATTCAAAGATCTTTTCGTAGTTCTCTTCGTTGATGCCGATGCCATTGTCTGCTACATGCACCCAGGTATATCCATCAACTACGTCAGCGCTGATATGTATCTCCGGCTGCTGCTGATTGAATTTAAGTGCATTGCCAACCAGGTTATAAAACACCTGCACAAGGTAGGGCTCATTACCTTTTATGGTTGGCAGGGGCGCCATATGAATGAGTGCGTTTTTTTCTTTAATGGACAGCTCCAGGTCTTCAAGCGCTGTATGTACAGGTTTGTTAAGATCTGTTGGAACCAGTTCTATTTTGCTGTTCAAAGAAGACAAGGTCAGTATATCCTTAATCAATAATTGCATTCGGCCGGAAGCATCAATGATCTTTTCGGCATAGCGCCTGCTGGGTTCATCAAAATTCTTCTTATTACGGTCATGCAGCAGGTTGGTGAAGGCGGAGATCTTTCTCAATGGTTCCTGAAGATCGTGCGAAGCAATAGAAGCAAAGGCCTCCAGGCCCCGGTTGGCCTCGGCCAGTTGTTTTTCGGTT
Organism: Flavisolibacter ginsengiterrae DSM 18136; assembly: GCF_059568575.1. Taxonomy (NCBI): domain Bacteria; kingdom Pseudomonadati; phylum Bacteroidota; class Chitinophagia; order Chitinophagales; family Chitinophagaceae; genus Flavisolibacter; species Flavisolibacter ginsengiterrae. The sequence continues at coordinate 43,937 of NZ_JCANTR010000013.1, read as the reverse complement.
TCCTTGCGCAGGGCTATCTCGTTTTCCAGTTCAATGATGCCCTTCTGGGAGAATGCCTGTGGCAATACCTTGATCAAATAATACACTGTCAGCAGGCTGGTAACTCCCGTTAAAAAACGCACCAGCGCATTCATGCGGTACATCGGTAACCAGAACATCATGGCATCGAGGAAATGCGTGGAACCACAAAGCAGGATAAATGCTGCGAACCAGAGGTAGGCCGCCTGGAAGCGTATGCCTGTTTTCTTTTTTAAAAAATAGCGCAGGATGATCAGGGGAATTAAAAAATAGGACAGCCAGATCATCAGGTCGCTGGTAATATAGAGCCAGCCATGAAAATCTGTCCAGTTGCCACAATGCCACCTGGCAGGCCATTCGCTGGTAGAGAATAAATTTTTAAAAAAATCTATGACACCATTCATATGTTAGGATATCAATTTTAAAAGCGCTAAAATAACCAACCCTTGGTTGTTTTAACCAGAAACAAACCCCGGGGTTTGCTTATAATTTCCAGGGGGTCAATTATGTTACATATCATGCTTGTTCAATGATGCTCATTATTAAACAATATTATGAGTAACCATTTGCCATTTGGTTTTTTCCTGTTTAAATGATAGAATCCAAAACCACAGGATCTGTTCCTGGTGAAGAAATCGTCCTGGATGAACATCTAATACCTTAAAAGGTTCGTTTTCATTATCTTGCCTGTAACTTAACCACTCAAATCATTTGAATTCAATATTCTCCGAAGAGTTCAAGGGCGAACAATGGTATAAAGACCTTTTTGATAATGCCCATGACCTGATCCACATTGCGGATCCTGGAGGAACATTGATATATGTGAATAAGGCCTGGGAGCAGGTATTGGAATATTCACTATCTGAGATCCAGAACAAATCCATTTACTCTTTCATTGACCAGGCAGACAAAAAGAATTTTGAGCATTACAGGGCTGCTGTGTTGCAGGGCATAAAGCCTCCCAGGGAAGTAAAGGTTTCACTGGTTGCCAAATCGGGCAGGCAAGTCACTGTGGAAGGCTTTCTTTCATTAAAGTCTGATAATGGCCAACCTTTATATACCAGGGCCATATTCCGGGACATCACTTCAAAAATTGCCAATGAAGCACGCCTGGAAGCCTTTAACAAGGAACTGCAGGAAAGAGAATTCAACCTGCAGCAGCTACTGCACTTTGCGCCGGATGCTATAATTGCTATTAATACGGAAGGAATTATCAGTTTCTGGAACCCTAAAGCAGAACAAATTTTTGGCTGGTCCCAACAAGAAGTAAAAGGCAAGTCCCTCGCAGAAACCATCATTCCTCCTCAATACAGGGAAGCGCATAACCAGGGCATGAAGAGATACCTGTCAACAGGCAGGGCCCAGGTGATGGGCAGATCTATAGAGGTAACCGCCCTGAATAAAAAGGGTGATGAATTTTATGTGTCCCTCACCATTTCTTCGGCCATACAGGATGGAAAGACCACTTTTATTGCCTTTCTCAGGGATATCAGTGAACAGAAAAGGAATGAGCTGGAACTGGATAAAAAAAGAAAGGAGTTGGAACAGACGAACCAGCACCTGGAACAGTTTGCCCACGTAGCCAGCCACGACATGAAAGAACCCATTCGCAAGATCAGTCTCTATAGCCAGATGCTGATAGATGATAAGGACAATACATTGTCACCTGCATCGGAAGAGAATCTCAAAAAGATCCGCAAGGCAGGTTCCAGGCTCACACAAATGGTAGAGGGGGTATTGAATTATTCCCAGTTGAAGAATTATAATGAATCTTCTGAAGATATTGCCTTAGCTGATATACTCTGTACTATAGAAACCGACCTGGAATTGTTGATCAGGGAAAAACAGGCTAAGCTTCAGTATGGTGGTTTCCCTTTGTTCAGGGGTGTGCAGTTTCTTATTTTCCAGCTCTTTTATAATTTGATCAATAACTCGCTCAAGTTTTCCAGTCCTGGGGTAAAGCCGGTAATAGCTATTACCCATAGGATCATTGAGGGAGATGCAGGTAATACCTTCATTGAGATATCTGTTACAGATAACGGCATTGGCTTTGATCAAAAATATGCCGAAACCATTTTCAACACCTTTGCCAGGCTTCACTCCAGGAGCCAATATGAAGGTACCGGGCTGGGACTGGCCCTGTGTAAGAACATAGCCGAAAAGCACGGAGGTACTATCCGCGCCGAGAGCAGGGAGCCGGGCGCAGCATTCATTGTTACCCTTCCTTTCTGAAATTATTTGCCTAAGCCCGGTCTCCTCCCTATCAAGGCCCTATCTACTCCCTGTCTGGAGTATAGATACTGCGTGATCATCACGCACTAAGTATAGCGTAGGTAGGGAGATGATAGGGCTTTAGTAAGGATGAGGAGGACAGGAAGAATATCGAACAGATGAACAAGGAATATCGAATGATGAAGTGAGGTTAGGTTGGAGAGGCATTGTTCATTGCGGTCCTGGCTTGGGTTGAAGGAGGAATAATGCTCAATGAGCAATGCTCAATGTTCAATTTTCAAGGAAGGGAAAAGGTTACGGGTCAATGAATTAGAGAGGAAAACGGACAAAAACGGCCAATACGGACAAAACCGGTTATTTCCGGTCAAATCGGTCAAAAACGGCCAAAACGGACATAGGGGTTTTGAACTGAGAGGGATTTTCAAAAACTTGCAGCTATAAAACCGATATCATATGGCAAAGCAAGTAGGCTACATCAAGGCAACAGGTACAGTGGATGATAACGTGAACTTTTATTATGACCCTGAATGGGGCTACCTGGTACGACTGCTTCCAGGAGTGGACTCAAAGCGCTACTGGAGCGATCCTGCCTTTGAAGGAAGCCGCAGAAGCGCAGAGAGGTTTGGTGTGGGCAATATCATGTCTTCGATCCTCTACCGCTTTGTACCGGTAAAAAGAAGGTACAGGCATTTGTTTAAACAGGTAAGGACCATAGCCATTATTTGTTTAAAGCAGGGAATGGCTAAAGGAGATGTATTCACTGCCCTGTACCATTTCCTGGAAGAACTACAGCGTATCTCCCTTACCCAAGATCAGTTTACCCTGCTGCTCTCTTCCTTTGAAGCGGAACTGGATCAAAGGCTGAAAGAGCCAAAGCCCGAAAAGCCAAAGAAGCTAAAGAATAAGCTGGATATTAAAGTGGAAGGACCACTCAGTGATGATGACAGGGAGTTCATGGAGCTATACATGAATGATTATGACTGGAAGGTGAGGTTTGAAGGAGACTTTCCACCGGATTATATGATCCCATTGTTTTTGCTTAAGCATGCTGTTTAAGCGTTTCTGGTTTTTAGTTTTTTGTTTCTGGTTCGTTAGGTCAGAGTGAACTACTGGGTGCAGACAAGCTTTATAGTATACATCTTTGCGATTCCTTTGCGAACATCTTTGCACTCTTTGCGTTACTGAGTATCGCCAAGTGCGCAAAGAGAGAGCCACGCAAAGAATACGCAAAGGGTTCCTGGTTAACCACAATAATTCATTTCTAGTTTAGGTTGAAGAGGATTTATTGTTTTGATGATTGCTTAGCTTTTTATCATAGATCCTTCCTTCGTCAGCATTATAGCATATGAGGGTGAGTAGGACAGACAGTACTTATTAATGAAGTCATATTACACAATACATCCCGCTTTTGCGGGATCTTTGGACTGTATTAGAACAGCGTATCATACCTATAAGACTCTTGAGCCATCTTAAAATAGAATCCGTTTACTTTATTAATTTAGGTCGAAGAGGCTTTAATAGTACAATGGTCGCCCATGTGGTTACCACAGATGCTTCGTGCCTCAGCATGATCCCGCCATTCGTCGGGACAGGCAAGTCAGAGGTGATCGATTACAGGCAGAACTATAATCGAAGATCTAAATTCAATCATTTATACTTTTCGAATTAAGGTATGATTACAAAATATGCACCCTGGTTGTTTGTCATTCCGCCGCCTTGGCTGTAAATCTTAATCTAAATGACAGCGCTACATGCTATAAAGTTTCTTCAACTTATAGACTCTTGACTCCCGACTCCTGACTCCGGACGCCTTTGTGCCTTAGTGCCTTTGTGGCCCAATGCTCTCCGTGTCCCTCCGTGCCGCTGTGTCACCGTGGTTCCTCTCTCTAAACGGGTAGTAGCACAAAAAACACCGATCCTTCCCCCGGTTTGCTTTCTGCCCTGATCTTTCCCTGGTGGTTCTCCACTACTTTTTTAACGATGGACAGCCCGATGCCGGTGCCAGCGTATTCATGCTTGCCGTGCAGGCGGGTGAAGAGCTGGAAGATCTTTTCGGCATGCTCCTGCTCGAAGCCAATACCATTGTCCTTCACTGTTACCTGGTAATAATCGGTATTGTTCTGTCGAATGCTCGAGCCGCAGATCTCAATTTGTACCGGCTCTGTGAGGCTGGAATATTTCAATGCGTTGGAAAGCAAGTTCTGGAAAAGCTGCTGCAGCTGGCGGCGGTAGCCATGAACTGTAGGCAGGTCTACCAGGCGTACGGTGGCGTTTTTCTCCTGTACTTCCAGGGCCAGGTCTTCCAGTATCTGGCGTATGAGGGCATCGAGATCCACTGCCTCTTTTTCATCAGGCAGGGTTCTCAGTTGGGAATAGGTCAGCAGGTCGTCCACCAGGAGGCCCATGCGCACATTGGCCGATTCGATGCGGGAGAACAGTTGCTGCTCATTGTCTGAGAGTTTGGGTTGCAGTTCATTTTTCAGACGCGTGATAAAGAACTGCACCTTGCGGATAGGTTCTTTCAGGTCGTGGGAAGCTACATGGGCAAATTCTTCCAGTTGCTCGTTGGAGCGTTCCAGTTCTTTGATCTTATGTAATAATTCCAGCTGCAGGTGTTTCAGCCTTGTGAAATCAGTAAAGTGTACAACCACTTCGTCTCCCAGCTTCACCGCATTCATTTCATTATACAGGTCAAGGCCGTCGGCGTTATAGTGGATCTCCCAGTTGTCATCCTTACCTGTTTCAAAGGTCTTTGCCACATTGGTAAAGCTGGAGGTTTCAAAATAGCTGGGGAATACCTCGCCCACCTTGCGATCGTTTAATGCTTCGGGTGTGGTATGGGCATAGTTGGCGTAGGCCTGGTTGGTCAGCTTGTAGCGGAAGTCAATGATCCTGTTGTTTTCCAGTATAGGCACCAACACCTGCATCGGTTCTTTGGAAAGGTTGATCAGTTGCTGCAGGTAATTGTTGGACTGCAGCAGGGCCTCGTGGGCTTCTTCCAGCTCGCGGGTGCGCAGTGCCACGATATCCTCGATCTTTTTGCGGTCTACAACGTGCGCCGTGGTTTCGGTGCAGGTCACAAATACGCCATTGATCTTACCCTCATCGTCGTAAACAGGGCTATAGCTGAAGGTCCAGTAAATATCTTCCATGCGCCCGTTGCGGTAAAAGGGCACCAGCTGGTCTTCAAAAAAAACAGGAATGCCCGTGGTGATGACCTGTTGTATCAGGGGACCAATAAATTCCCAGATCTCCGGCCATACTTCTTTGCCTCTTTTGCCAATGGCCGGGTGTTTTCCTTCAATGCCCAGGCTGGGGCGGAAGGCATCGTTATAAAAACAGGTAAGATCCGGACCCCAGAACAGGAACATGGGGAAGGCTGAATGCAGCAGGATGCCGAGGGTAGTGCGCAGTGCCGGGGGCCATTGATCCATGTTGCCGATGGGTGAATCTGACCAATCCTGCTGAAGGATCAATGCACCCATTTCGCCACTGTCCTGCAAAAAGGGGTAGGTCTTGCCTGGTATAGGGATAGTACTCAAAATTTCGTAAGGTTTCTGAACCGGGAGGTTGAAATTACTAGATTTTGGTTTACGCAGGGTGCAGGGCAGGGCGTTAAATTATCCGGACTGCAACAATCCCCGGATTCTTATGAAGATGCTAACAACTTTACGCCTTAACTTTCGTTGTAATACAAACACATACACTCAACTAATAAAGGCAGTTATGAAAAAGGGCATTTTGTTTTTATTGATCGCATTCAGTTTCACGGCAAAGGCGCAAAGCCTGAAAGACCTGTTGTACAGCGGGAAGCTGAGAAACGATTCCAATTCCGTGGTGCGGAAGACCGACGACCTGAAGAGTAAGATAGATACTACCGACCGTAAGGCGGCAGCCGAAAAAGCGGCAGCCAGCCAAACCGTAGTGGCCGTGATACCCAGTGATTCTTTGAAGAAAACCAACCTGCCGGCAGATGCCAATGCTACCGTGGCAGCATCAAAACCAGCGGTACCTGGCCAGGCAGTTCCGGCTAATGATTCCACTGTCGCAGCACCTGTAGAAGCTGTGACCCCACCGGCGCCAGTGAAGACCAATAGTAAGATCTGGAAAGAATATACCGAATCGCTGGTGACCACCCTGAAGGCCGAAGTATTGTCCAATAAAAAAGTGAAGAAGGAAACCTATTACGTGCTGGCAGATTATGAAATTGGAACTGATGGCAAGGCGGAACTGACCAACCTGACCGTTTCCCCTGACAATGCCTTCCTGCTGGAGCAGGTGAAGAAGCGCTTAGCCGACAATCCACCCGCATTTACCCCTGTCATGGACAGCAGCAACCAACCAAAAAAGGTAAAGCGGAAGTTTAATTTTTACCTGACAAAGGAGTGAAGAGGGATAAAGTCAAAAGTCAAAATTAAAAAGTAAAAATGTGTAGCAGGATGGAGATCCCTTGGGATGGTTTATAGCGATAATATTGAAAGAATAAGTTTACTGTAGGAATCAGTTAAGTAATAAAAAAAGCCTGCGTTTGCAGGCTTTTTCATGGGTGTTTTCCAACAATATATTTTCCTGTTGAAAGCTTTGTCTATGGGTTAGCTCTGTGCCCAGGTTTGTGCACCTTCGGCTTGTTTTGCAAATTTGTTCTTAGCCTTACCCAATGCATCAGAGGCCTTGTCTTTTAATGAGCCAAGCTGCTCGTTTACTTCTTCCTGGTTTACTACATAATATACGACTCCAGCTACTGCTGCGCAAACAAGGGCTCCTATTAAGATCTTTGACATAATATATATTTTGTAATACTCATGCAATCCTGGTGCCACGGTTTAGGTTGAATGCCTGGGAACAGGACGCCCCAGCCCAGGGTCATTTATCAGGATTTTTGCCCACAAAGTAAGTCAGCCCGGGACGTATAGAATCAGTACTCCCTTATGCAAAATAATTCCAGGCATGTAACCCAGAATGGCATAACAATTGTAATTATAATAGTACAAGTTGTTCAATTCATTTTTATTCATTTATTAGTTTATTGAACAATCAAGCAGTTTTAGGTACTTACGTATTTATAACTGTAAGAAAGGGCAATCGAAAGATTGCCTTTTCGTTTTTGGGGTAGGTCTTCATCGCTTTGTGCTTGCATGGTACACATTAGTATTTATACATCATTCAGGTAAAAGTTTGTACCTTAATAGTGTCCTCCTATTGATCAGCCTTCTTCGCCCCCTCTGATGCACTGAACACTGCTTTTATTCATTCACTAAATACTTCAGCAATGAAACGATTACTCATTCTAACCGCTACGGGTTTTTTTTCTATGATGCTTTGCCAGGCCCAGAACACAAAGCCGGTGCAGGCCGCCAACGCCACCAGTATGGGGCAGCTTCATAATGGTCCTGTACATAACATTTCCATTGGCAATATGATGTATGCACAAAAAGTGATACAGCTATGGAAGGATTATGATAATAATACCCTGGACAATGTTGGCGACGTGCTGGCCGACGATGTGGTAGCTACTTTCCCTGATGGCTCTATGGTAAAGGGGAAAGACAATTGGGTAAAGATGGTCAAAGAATATCGTAGCAATTTTAGTTCAGTTTCAAGTACCGTAATGGCTTGTACAACTTTAAAGTCACCCGACGATCCAGAGCATGAAGTAGTAAGCATCTGGGGCGAAGAAAACGATACCAACAAAGACGGTACTACTGTGAAAACCCATTTGAACGAGGTTTGGTTTTTTAACAAGCAGGGCAAAGTGGCCATGTTCCATCAAATGGCGGCAAAGGACCAACCTGATAAAAAGAATTAGAAGTAAATGAAACTATAGGAAAGGGCGATCGGGAGATTGCCCTTTTTTTGTTATTTGTGTGTACTAACAATGACTATTGACATTCCTTAAAATTTCATATATCAAATGTTTTTCCTACTCTCTTTTTGAAAAACGTACGAATGCAAGCTTATGTTAAAAAAGCCTGCAATTACTATTGTGTAGTTAATAATAAAATCACATATTGCACCTTAAACCAAAACACCGTTCATTACCTTATGAGAAAGTTTTTTCTTGTTGCATTCCTGCTCTCAACTTCTTTTTATTCGTTTAGTCAGATTAAAGACACCGCTATTTTAATTATTCCTTGTAAAACTGGCGAACTGGTTATTGATGGGGTCTCGAAAGGGAAAATAGAAGCTGAAGATGTACACAGAGTAACCCTAGGATATGGGGACCATTACATTCAACTAAAAACTGAAAATGTAAAAATCAATTCTACAGTAAAGATTGATAATACTCTTTCAAGTAATATTCTAAAGTTAGGTTGTGAAGTAGCAAATACAAATAGTATAAGACTTGTTGATAAGCAAATTTCTTTATCTGGCTCTTTATTAAATAATGACGAGGATAATTATTTTGCTTTGGACGAAGGAGATGAGTTGAAGATTCAATCTTCGGTATTAAACAAAAAAGGCAGCGCTAATATTTCTATCATAGAATATGATAATGGAATGGAAATTTATAAAAAAAGCTCTTTTACAGTAATTCAAAATGAAACGGTAAGAATTCCTAAAAGAAGCATTTATAAAATTGTTTTAAATACTGATGCTTTGTTTGGTAAAGATGCAAGATTAATAGTAGAAAGAGTTCCTTCAAAAAACAGCAAACCCGATTTTAAAACTACAGTACATTATGTACTTGATACTATTGCTACAGAAGTCTTAAATACTACTAACCGTGTATACTCTACCTCAAATGTTGATCATTCTAATAAAACATCCATTAGAATTAATCTACCAGCAACAACAACATATTGGGCCTACTGGATTGGAGTAGGCCAGGAGTCGAAAGATAAGATGAAAGGTTTTATTTCAACGCTTTCCAACGTTGGAGAGATTTTGGGAGCTAATCCATTGTTTTTATTTGGAATGAAATTGATTCCTTCCCTACCAATGTTGAATACAACTTCTACCATCAACTATAAATTTATGGATGCTATAAATGCACAACTATTTCAAAATAATATGAATTACTCCTATTACACATTTAAATACGGCAATAATATTTCTACAGACTATTCATTGGTAAATCAAGTAACCAAAGATTTAACACTTTCCTTATGGAATGAAAACACTATGACTGGTCAGGATGTGGAAGTGAGAGTTATGGCGTTTAGTGTAAAGAAAAGATTGGAAATGGATTTATGAAAATGTGCCAACTTCCAATATTTTTTTACACTTATACAATAACTTCGAGTGATATAGTCTATACGTATGTAAATTATTACACTTAATAATTATAATCCAGTAATTCGGATTTTTAATTCTGCAGATGTATTTATAATTTGGAGAAAAAATATATAATTATGGGCCCTATTGGATTCAATGAGCTATTAATTCTTGTTTTTATATTAATTGTATTGATTATTATTCCAGTAATATTTATTTATAAATATGGAAAGCAAAAAGGCAGATTAAAGGAATTGGAACGCCAAATGCAAAAAGGCGGAAATACTACTGAGGTTTAATTGTTTTGAGTCTTTCTTAAAGATTCAAAAGTTGTATCGAAGCCTATGTTTCATTAAGTTATTCATTGAAGGATGAAACTCTTTTTCATTTGGTAATTTAATTTGTATGCCTTCAAATTGTTTTATTGAATATGCATTTTCGCCTTCGTGAAAGGATTTTACTATTACACGATACTCCTCATTGATGGCAATAAGGCCTCTGTCAAAGGCACGGTGTAGGTTAGGGCATAATGAAAGTCCATTACTTATTGTGTCATCACCAGACTCAGAAAAAGGAACAATGTGACAAGCGTCAATCATTTGTACTTCTTTGTCTGTAATAATTCGCATTCCAGAGATACAGCAGGTGTAGTTATAAATTTTAGGTATTTCTTTTTTAAAGACACCACCACGTATAAAAATTTCTTCTTCATCAAAGTAGGCAGCTTTGGTTTTATAAGAAGCTGGCGGTTCGTGCAATATCTGGTTAATAATTGTAGTAATTAATTCATTATTGGCAGATAGATTATGTGTTGAAGGAAAGTAGGTAGATAAAATGGTTTGCTTAAGTATTTCACGTGTATGTTGATTAGTCAATATTGTAAAAAGATCTTCATTGAAAGAGGCATAGTCTATCACTTCTTTTAACTGAGCAAAGCTTTTGATAGAATGTGATGCCGTTAAGAGGATTTCTCTACCAATTCACGTATGCAAATGCCAGAACCCATCACTTTTTAAATGATAGAAAGGTAGGGCGAAATTGGAGCTAAATGTTGTAGAGTGAACGAGTCGATGCCATAAATCTTTGAATGTAGCAACGAGATCGGGGTCAATGTAGATTTTATTGTTCTTTATTTCTCCTTTATCTATTCTGGTAATAATTGCTAATAATAAAACAGGTTTATGTGGCGCTGAAATGCCATTAATTTTAGCTGTTCGCAGACGGGAGAATTTTTTTATATAGGAGGGGAGATAGTTCATAAATAGAACAACTAACCGAAAATAGGATTATTCAGAAGTAATAGATGGGAGTCTGCCAAAATTATTCTGGCATCTTTGTAATCTTAAAAGAAATAAAATAGGTGAGTCATATATTAAGGTTTGAATGATTCATTATGTATTTTTAAAAACTCTCTTGAGGGAGGAAATTTTTTAGGAATGGCTATCGGTTTGCCGTGATACTGTTGAAAATATTCAGATCCTATTTTATCCTTTTTTTTAATTACAGAAGATATTTTAATGGTATAATCTTCTGCTGATATTGTTAGTAGCCCAGCATCAAAAGCTTTGTCATGCAGAGCATTTAGGCAAAGTCCGTTCATAGGATTGAGCCTGTTATCTTTAAACATACTCCAAGAGGTGATATGGCTGGCAATCAATAAAATGGGCTCCCCTAGGCCTGTAATGCAACACTTGTTATTGTAATTTGATAATACTAATTGACGAAATCGATACTGGTTTACTCGTGTGTTAACAAGGCGCTTTATGTCAAGCCCTTTTTCATATTTAGATATTTCGTTCAAATAAAGTTCTTCCACATTGATTTTCTTGGCGTTTGCCAACAGTTTTTCACTTTCTTCAAAGGCATCATCCCAATTATTGTAAAATTGATTCCATACTTCTTTATCAAGATTGCCGGAATTGGCAGCCCCTTTGATTCCTCGCTTTTGCAGATTAGGATCAAGGCTGGCAAAGTTCACTAGCTTAAAGGCAACAGAACCGGGTGTTCGTTTTATAAGAGTGGCGAGTTCAATTACCTGCGGGTTGCGGCTATGCATTTTACCGAAGGGTAATTTCGCATAAAGATTAATGGCAAGAAGAAGTTCATCTTTTGTCCAAAAGCGTTGGCCAGGTTTCATGAGTACTTGTTTTGCTTAAAAGAGTGTTCATAAGTACCCTTATGATTAAAATACTAAGTGTATAACTATCTGGCATTTATTATAATTCCATTTAACTGTAAGTATTTGTTTGTTTTAACTCACCAAACCTATTATCAAATGTGGAAGCCCCACAACTACACCAATTCCATAAAGAAGGTCAAGCCAGAAAAATGAGCCCAGTGCTCCTAGATAGATAAGGCCAACTATTGGATAGGCAACTGTTTTAACCCATACAGGTGTCCCTTCTTCCTTCAAACTATTCCAGATTGACTGGGCATCACCGGTGCTGGGAAAGGCATGCATGGCGATTGAAACACCGAAATAAAGGAGCACGTAATCAAGTGGTCCGCCATTATTAAATTCCATCACGGGCAAGGCTGCGGGAAGGGCTATAAATGCACCTAATAATGTATTAACAATGAAAGGGCCAATTCCAATCATCAGCGATTGCCATTTATTGGCGGGTGCTTCATGCAATACATAACCAGCGGGGTTCTTAGCCTGGAAATACACTACTTCGAATACGGGTATTTTATAGAGGCGGCAAAATAGCTGGTGGGCCAGTTCGTGAACAATAACACCGGGGAAGGTAATAAGCGTAATAAGAATGCCTGGAATAAACATACAATAGGGTTTTTAGTCTCTGAATTTTTCTTTACCGGAAACAATATTGCTTACATAGTCAAATGATTCCATTAGCGAACTGTCTTTTTGGGCCATGGCTATCAGGGCATCCCGTTTTGGAATGTCGTTCCGGTAATGATAAATGAGCGCCATGGTGGCCAGTCCATATGGTGAAGAAGGATTAAGGTTAAGGCTTTGACGGGCATCTTTAAATGCTTCTCCGTCCTTATGCTGTTTTAAAAGCGTTCGTGCCCTGGAAGCTATAGCATAAGCATCTTCCTTATTTAATGCCAGGAGCTGGTTTATAAAATAGTAAGAGGAGTCAAATTGCAGTTGATCACGTTTTAAAGGAATTTTAATTACAAGCGCATGGGTATGAAAGGGGTTATCCTTTAATACCAGGTTTAACGCACTGTCAGCGCCAGCAAAATTCTTTTGATCATATAATAGGCTGGCATACCTGGTCAAAGCATAGGCATCGTGCGCATTACTGTCAAAATAATTCCTGTAATCTGTTTCAGTTAGCTGCCCTTGTTTTTTCTCCAGTAGGAGGTTAAAAGAGTCAGTAGGCAAAAGAGTTCCCATGCGGTTCAACACGTCTGTAACATCCTTAAAAAGATCCTGGTCTTTTACTTCCTTGTTCTCGATTATTTTATAAGTTGAAAAAACTGTTTTATAGTCTTCATTAAAAAATGCTGCGATCAGCAGGCGGCACTGAGCTTCGGTATAATGAGGCTCATGATCTACTACCTGTTGCAATTCTTTTTGGGCAGTATAATATCGTTGTTCCGAAGCAGCTTTAATGCCTTTTTGTAAATGAACGCCAGTTCGGATCTGTCCCGGAAGGGAAACGAGTGAAAAAACCAGCAACAGCAGGATGCCAGCTCCAAATGCCCTGATCCATTTAGGAATGGGAAAATTGATAAACTGGGCGCGGCAGGATTGGCATAAGGGTATTTTCCCTTCCATTACAGGAAGCGCAACCTGACAGTTACGGCATACATTAGCAGCAATAGGTTCCGGAGATGGTTCAATTTCATCTACTGGATTCATAAGGTAATTGTTTTGGTGCGCCAATGTAATGAAGATTATTAAATAATAAAAGAACCTAATGTTTTATTTATGATCTCTAATTGCTTTCAGCAGGAAAGAAAACACTTGCGAATCATAAATTATAGAAAAGCAACTACCGCTTATGTGTTTGTTAGTAAGATGAAAGAATCTGTAGATTTGAACAAATCAATTACATGCATAGATATTTTAGCCTGATCATGTTTATAGGATTGACCCTTGCTTCCGGTACACTCAGAGCCCAAACAGGAAATGCTGAAAACAAATTATCCAGGCCATGAATGAAGCAGCGGAGCAATGGAACAAAGGAGACCTGGACGGCTATATGGCTTTATATGATACATCAGCAACCATGATGCTGCCAAAGGGTAGAACCAAAATAAATGGCATGCGGGAGCTGTATGAGCAATATTACTTCGAAAGCGGCAAGCCCAAACAATTGCTTGGGTATGATACTTATGAGTTCACTGCACTGGGGAAGGACTATGCCTTGCTTACCGGCCGTTTTATACTGAAGGCCAATGAAAAGATGAAGGAAAGGACCGGCACCTTTTCCCTGGTCTTTGTGCACACAGCCAATGGCTGGAAAATACTGCATGATCATTCAGGTTGATTGATCAATTATCACGGATTGCAAATTGTTAGGACACGGCCATAGACAGAAGCTCCTTCAAAATTTTAGCCGACACCATTGAAGATGAATAGTTTTGCAAGGTGGAGCCTATTTTACATAACCCCGTTTACCAGGGTTTAATATCCGGAGATCAGCATCTAAGTTTGGGTTCAGAAAACGTACGATTCTTTGATGAAGCAGTATCTCCTTTTGTCGCATTCGAAGAAGGGTATGAGAATGGATTTGAAGAACTCTACGATCTGTTACCGCCCGGGCGGACTATCCTGTACGCTATTCCTCAACCCATAGAACCACCAAAATGCTGGCAATTGCTGCATGAAATAAATGGCGTTCAAATGGTCTATGAGCCGGGTAGTGATGTCATGCAAAATTTCTTCATGCCTGTTCCATTGGATAAACAACATACAGCAGAAATGGTGGAGCTGGCAAAGCTTACCAAACCCGGTCCCTTTGGCCTGCGCACCATTGAGTTTGGTCACTATTACGGGATCTTTGACCAGGACAAACTGGTGGCCATGACAGGACAGCGCCTGCACCCGCAACAATATACCGAGGTGAGTGCCGTATGCACGCATCCCGAACACCTGGGCAAGGGCTATGCCTCCGCACTGGTGCAGCACCAGGTGCAACTGATATTGCAACAGGGCCAGGTACCTTTTTTACATGTACGCGGTGATAACAATAGAGCGATTGCACTCTATGAAAGGCTGGGATTCAGGATCAGCCGCAATATGAATTTTTATTTCATGAGGCGGTTGTAATCATTAATACTGTAATGATCATTCAACAATAGATCTTGTTTCATTGATCTTTTTTGAAAGATGTAAAGAATACCCTTTTAACAGGTACAACTGTCTTCCGCAATTATTCCTGGTAAAAAATTTCAGCCTTAGCTATATCAGCACCCAGGAAAAGGGCAGTTGTATATTGTTGCCTGAACACCAGGGGAAGTCCCCTATTATTATAGCTTTCAGCAGTTATCGCATTATTCCGGCTATAGTCTCTTGCTACAAACATAAATACCTCATGAGTTCTTTGAGGGTTTACCTGGTTATCATACACCAACGGTATGGATTGCCCCTGGGGCGTGTATCCTGTTCTTGCCAGGTTCCCATTACTATCATAGTTATAGAAATAATCATGACTAACGTTATAAAATACCTGGTGAATTTTAGTTATCCTGCCCTGGCTGTCATAACTATAATAGTTTATCGATGTATCCATGCCAGGTTGAGGTATTTCACCCAGCATCTGTCCAAAATATTGAGTTGTATCACCTATTATGTTTCCTTTCTGATCATAAACAAATTTGTACCAGTCAAAATATGAATTTGTATACGATTTGATGGCATCCGTCAACTGGTGCTTTTGATTGTATTTAAACAACCAATTGGTAGTTTTGTCACCAGTGCTATTGAAATCAAACAGTATTCTAACAGGGTCACCCCATTTATTGTATTCAAAAACACCTGTTCTTGTTGGAACATAATAGAAAGGCAGGTCATGCTGAATTATTTTTTGGATCCTCGCCTTCTTTACAGTTAACTTTTCACGTGCGCCGGTTTTGTTTGCGGTGTTACCCTCCTGCAAGCCAGGATCTTGTAACAATTCAGTATTCTTTTGACAGCTGGTAAGGTAAGTGCAGATCAGCAGGAGGATAAGCTTTCTCCAGGTAATTTGTTTAAGGTTCATAACAGTTGGTTTTGAGTGATCAATTTTGATTTGACCAATTTGGTTAAGATGAAATGTGTTGTAAGGTTGGTTTACAGAAGGGTCGTATGGGATGCGATCAGAGAATACAGTGATAGAAAGTATTAGTAATATATGACAATTTGCTGATATAATAACCGGGCATCATGGGGCACTGAAATTTTATTTCATGGATCCTTTGCTAATGTTATCTCACACTGCCCTGGATGTAACCTAATTATTTTATCGCTTGCTATTGCTTTAATGCAACACTTAAAAGCAATCGTCAACTGGCAGGATAGGAATTCCTCCTACTTTTGAAACTATGTTCGGGGAATTGCTATCCAATATCAGTGAGAAGGTTGCACTTACAGGCGAAGAGCAGGAACTGCTAAAGTCATACTTCACTCCCAAGAAGCTGCGGAAAAAGCAATACCTGCTGCAGGAAGGGGATGTATGCAAATACCTGGCCTTTACCGAAAAAGGCTTGCTGCGTTTGTATAGTGTGGATCAAAAGGGTATTGATCATATGATCCAGTTTGCCTGGGAAGGCTGGTGGATCGTGGACATCTATAGTTACCTTACAGGTGAACCTTCTGCCTACAACATAGATGCTATTGAAGATGCGGAATTGTTGTTGATCCCGCACAGCGGATTTGAAGAGATGATGGTGAAGCTTCCAAAAATGGAACGCTACTTCCGCATACTTTTCCAGAACAATATCATTGCCAAAGAGCGCAGGTTGATCAGTTCCATTTCTTACGGGGCTGAAGAAAGATACAACCTACTGGTGCAGTCAAACCCCGGGATCATCCAACGCATACCCCTGAACCTGGTGGCTTCCTACCTGGGTATTACACCCGAAACCTTGAGCCGCATCAGGCGCCAGTTATCACAGAAAAAGTAGCGCTACAGGCTGGTTATTCCTTCTTAACGCTTGACATTTGTCAAGACTGTTTCTTATCGTTTGTCAACCCCGGTGGAGGCAGCCGGGGGTAGCTTTGTGTCTCAAAGAGATAAATGGCCAAGAAAGAAATGATAGCAGTAATAGGGGCGGGTGGTGAAAATGCCCGGCTGGTGGTGAGCCGCCTGGCCAGCACAAACCGGCAGATCCTGATGATGGATGCAGATGCTGCCAAACTGGACACCTTTTTTCAATCCCTTTCCGCCCTACCTGTTGTGGCACACATAGAGATCCTCAGCTGTTGCCGTGAAGCTTCCTGGGAGGCAGACATGATCATCCTGTCTGCTGATATTGAAGACGCCAACGCTGTCATGGAAAAGATGAGGGAAGTGGCAAGGAATAAGGTGGTGATCATTCTATCCGAAAACGGTGATCATCCATTTGGCTCCTTGACAGATGCCCTGCCATTCTCCAGGATCGTGATGGTGCAAATGCACCTGGATGCGAATAAAGACCATCCCTCGGTGCTTATAGAAGGAACCAATTGCGATGCCACTACTTCCGTAGCCGCGCTTTTTGAATCCATTGGCCTGGTCACAGCAGCACATAGTTTACAATAAACAAATCATACAATAACATTAATTCAATAACACATGAAAGAACAGGCATTATTAACAACATACCAATTAGGACCCATAGCATTACAAAACCGTATGGTGATGGCGCCTATGACACGTAGCCGTTCCAACAACGAAGGCAATGTGGCCACCGCCATGACCGCTGAATATTATGCACAAAGGGCATCGGCCGGGCTGCTGATCACTGAAGGGACATTTGTAAGTCCTATGGGCGTGGGCTTTATTAATGTTCCGGCCATTTACAGCGAAGCACAGGTGGAAGGATGGAAGTTGGTAACCGAAGCGGTGCATGCCAAAGGCGGGAAGATCTTTGCGCAGCTATGGCATGTGGGCCGTATGTCGCACCCCGACCTGCTGAATGGCCAGCTGCCGCATGCTCCATCAGCCATCAATCCTAATGGCAAGGCCTATACACATAATGGTTTTGTTGATACGGTGACGCCGAAGGAAATGACGGTTGAAGAGATCAGGGAAACCATCCAGGATTTTAAGAAAGCGGCGGCCAATGCGGTACAGGCAGGATTTGATGGGGTGGAGTTGCACGGAGCGAACGGCTATTTGCTGCACCAGTTCTTTGTGGGGGCTTCTAACCAGCGCACCGATGCCTATGGCGGCTCAATTGAGAACCGCGCCCGCATTCTTTTTGAATTGCTGGATGAATTGAAAGAGGTGATCGACTTAAGCAGGGTAGGTATCCGATTTAATCCTTCTGCGCATAACCTGTTTGGAATGCAGGTAGATGAACAAACTATCCCAACCTTTGAATACATCATTACGCGCCTGAATGACTATGGCCTCGCCTATGTGCATTTGACAGAGCCATTTACATCGGTTGAAGATGTGCCTTTTGCAGTTGCGGGTGTTGCAAAACATTTTCGTCCCCTGTACCAGGGTACACTGATCATCAATAAAGGATTTACACAGGAGACAGGTAACAGGGTGATTGAAGAAGGTGATGCAGACCTGGTGGCCTACGGTGTGCCCTTTTTATCCAACCCTGACCTGGTAGAGCGCTTCAGGAATAACGTGCCATTGAATGCGCCGGACACGGCAACTTTTTATACCACGGGTGCCAAAGGATATATTGATTACCCGGTGCGTACAGCACAAACTGCCTGAACGTAGCTTAATGTTATAATAATAGTTATTTAAGAAAAAGGAATAGATAATGAAAGTAGAAATATGGTCTGATATCGTTTGCCCGTTTTGTTATATAGGCAAACGAAAATTTGAAAAAGCAATGGAAGGCTTCGGAGCCAGTGACCAGGTGGAGATCGTTTGGCGCAGCTTCCAGCTGGATCCGGATATGGAATATGTGCCCGGCCAATCGGTGCATGAATACCTGGGCAGTCGCAAAGGCGTCAGTGCCAAAGAAGGCAAACAGATGAATGACAGCATGGCTGCTATGGCCAGGGAAGTGGGGCTGGAATACAATTTTGACAAGGCGGTCATCAACAATACCATGGATGCCCACCGTTTGCTGCACCTGGCTAAGACTAAAGGTTTGCAAAATGAAATGAAGGAACGATTATTTAAGGCCTACTATACTGAGGGAAAAAATACAGGTGACCTGGAAACACTGGTTACTCTTGGAGCTGAAGTGGGCCTGGATGCTGAAGAGGTAAAGAATGTGTTGCAGACAGATGCCTACAGGCAGCAAGTGAACCTTGACCAGTATGAAGCCCAACAGGTAGGCGCCCGTGGTGTACCCTTCTTTGTATTCAATAATAAATACGCTGTAAGCGGTGCCCAGCCAACCAATGTGTTCACCCAGGTGTTGGAAAGGGTATGGGAAGAAGAAAAGCCAGCGCTGGTGACTGGTGATGAAGCAACAGCTGGGTTCTGTACCCCTGATGGCGTTTGTAATTAATTTTTGACATTTTAAAAGAAGGCATATGAAAGTATTAATGGTACTCACCTCGCACAGCGAGCTGGGAAATACAGGAAAGAAGACAGGGTTTTGGGTAGAGGAATTTGCAGCACCTTATTACACTTTGAAAGATGCAGGAGCGGAGATCACACTGGCATCGCCAAAGGGTGGCCAGCCGCCTATTGACCCCAAGAGTGCTGAACCCAGTGCTCAAACGGAAGCTACCAAACGTTTTGACAAGGATGCGGAGCTGCAAAAACTACTGGCCAACACCAAAAAGTTAGCCGAGGTGAAAGCTGCTAATTTTGATGCGGTGTTCTACCCGGGTGGTCATGGACCCTTGTGGGATCTAACCAAAGACAACGATTCCATACAACTGATACAGGATTTTTGGTCTGCTAAAAAGCCGGTAGCCGCTGTATGCCATGCACCATCCGTGTTGCTCAATGTTAAGGATGAAAACGGCGAACCATTGGTAAAGGGTAAAAAAGTAACCGGGTTTACCAATTCAGAAGAAGAGGCAGTACAACTTACAAAGGTGGTTCCCTTCCTGCTGGAAGATGAACTGAAAAACAAAGGTGGTCAATACTCTAAAAAAGAAGACTGGGCATCGTACGTAGTAAAAGATGGTTTGCTGATCACAGGACAGAACCCTGCCTCTTCGGAAGAAGCAGCCAGGCAATTGTTGGAATTGTTGAAGAAATAATAAATGGAAAAAGCAGGTCACTCTTATGCATATGCGCAAACTGAACCGACCTGGTAAAGGATAAACTTATGGAATCATTAAAAGATAAGATAGCATTGGTAACGGGAGCAGGCAAGGGTATTGGAAAGGCCATTGCCCTGGCGCTGGCAGCTGAAGGTGTACATGTGGGCCTTATTGCAAGAACTGTGAAAGACCTGCAGGCAGTGGCAGAAGAGGTCAGGTCCCTGGGTGTAAAAGCTGCATACGCCACGGCTGATGTTAGTAACCGCAACCAGGTGGAAACTGCCATAGAAAGTATTGCAGGTCAATTGGGAGAGATAGATATCCTGGTCAACAATGCAGGCACCGGCACCTTTGGGAAGTTTTTAGAACTGGAACCTGAAGTGTGGGAAGCGCAGGTTAAGATCAATGTATTTGGCGTGTATTATGCCACCCGGGCGGTATTGCCTTCCATGATAGAAAGAAAGACAGGGGATATTGTCAATATTTCTTCCACTGCCGGCAAAACAGGAGCAGCAGTTACCAGTGCCTATAGTGCTTCAAAGTTTGCTGTATTTGGATTGAGTGAAAGCCTGATGCAGGAAGTGCGCAAGCAAAATATCCGGGTGACGGCTATGGCTCCAAGTACGGTTGTTACGGAACTGGCACAAGCTGCAAACCTTATAACAGGAGACCCTGAAAGAGTGATGCACCCCGAAGATTTTGCAGAACTGGTCATAGCCCAATTGAAACTGAACCGGAGAATCTTTGTGAAGGAATCCAGTGTTTTTTCCACCAACCCTTAATACCCGGCAATTTCCCGAATACCTGGTTTCAATTATAGTATAAGACAATCTAAAGCCGCCATGTGGGCGGCTTTAGAATTTTACTATTGATACAAAACTGGATCGTATCAGTTCAATTTTACTTTCATGACCATGCCTTCGCCGGGTGCATGACCAAAACCCCTGGCAGATACATATAAATTACCATCAGGTCCCATGGTCATACCTGTTGGAAAATCAAGCCCGGTAGCAATGGTTTGCCGTTGGGATGGATCTTTCATATCGATCCATAAGATCTTCCCGGTGTTGGGGGAAGGGAACAGCGGTTCCGGACCAGTAGGGCCAGTGGCCATTTCCAATATAAACATCCCTTTATTCTTATCCAGCACAAGGCCAATGATGGTGAACAGGTTCGTTGCAACGGTTTCCAGGTGTCCGCCTGCATTTATTTTCATCACCTTTGAATCTCCCATGATAGGGAAGGTGCCCAGGTTGCCTATATAGAAATTGCCTTTATTATCTATGGCTGTGGGAACAATATGCCCTTCTTCAGCAGATATATCCAGGACCCTGTTGATAGAACCATCTGTGGAGATCTTTACAAAGTCCGCATGATTGGCATCAAGGGCATATAACTGGTTGCCCTGTACGGTCATGCTGTACCAGTTGCCATCGGGTTCAAAATCATCTTCTTCAGGCTTTGCTACAGGATGAGAGAGTGTCCAGGCACTGAGGTTGGCTACCAGGGTAGTAGAGCCATCAGCGTTGACCCTGTATATGCCATTGGGTTTTGTGGGATTGCCTTTTGAGCATCCACCACCGGCTGTCAATACATAAAGCGTATTCTGCACAAAGCCTACATCAGTAGCACCAAAAATGTCACCAATGCCTGCGGTAGCTGTTGGAATATCAGTTGTGACAGTAGTTCGGTGGCCCGACATATCAACCTTAGAGACGCGGCCGCCTGTGGGGCTTCCAAGGTAAGGTCCAAAGGGAACGGGAGCCTGCTCAGCGCAATTAAAGTTGGTACTGAGTGTAGTGCCACCCACACCCGCTTCAGCTACATAGAGGTTGCCATCGGGACCGAATTTTAATTGTCGGGGATTATTGAATCCTGTGGAAAAAGGAGTAACGGTAGCTGGTGCCATTACGGTGCGCTGGCGCTCGACAGATGCTGAGGACTGTAAAGTTCCATCCTGGCTATTTGTCACTTCTTTCTTACAGGAAAATAGGAAGACGACAGACAGGCTGGCGATCATAAAAAAGAACGGTTGCTTTTGAAGCATAAAACCTCCTTTGATTAATGGTGAAGAAAATTAATTTGAGGGCGTAGATCCCGAAAGATTAATTCAATAGATTGGAGGTGATCATGGGGAGTGATAGATTAATGGTACGGCAGTCTGGAAGACTAAAGGTAAGTTAAGAAACCTACTGGTTTTTAAAATTTGCGAAGGAATAGGTTTTTATAAGGCGGATTTGCGGGGATATGCGTTGAGGAGGAAGATATTATTGATCAAAAACCATAATCGCTTCATTTTCTATTTGGTAGAAATGTAAAATCTCCTATTTTTGCCGTCCCAAAACGGGAAATGCCGCTTAGGCGAAAGCTTCAGCGGTAAAATTCCTCCTTAGCTCAGTTGGTTAGAGCATCTGACTGTTAATCAGAGGGTCGCTGGTTCAAGTCCAGCAGGGGGAGCAGCAATAGGTCTATAAGGAAACTTATAGGCCTTTTTTGTGCCCTGGAGCCACCTTAAGATGCTATGAAAAGGTACTTATTCAATTTTCAAAAGGGAGCAATATTTATAATAAGAAATTTAATCAGATTAAGTCGCATTTGATAAACATCTGCATTAATTTAAATAAATAAAATAGATAATCTAAGTAACTTCTCTTATATTTAATAAAGCTCCAACCAACACCCCTTCAGAGTTCACCCTTTACTCACTTTCAATCATTTTACATGAAATTTCACAAATGTATGGTTATAGGCCTTTGCCTGTTAACCATAGAACTAACTGCGCAGGAAAATGCTGCACCCTCCATTCATCTTGTATCTTATATGCCTTCTCCAGATGCCATTTTAAAGATGCACAAGATCAAGATTGTCCAATCCGCAGATGCTGAATACTTTGAAGTGAACTACTTTACAAATGGATATAATGGCCTGCAGCAAACACCCAGTAACGCCTGGGGAGCTCATAACATCCTGATATTTTCCTTGTGGGATGTTAACACTGCTGGAGGCATCTATTCTCATGTAGATTATTTTGATCCATTAACAGACACAGCAAGATTTGGAGGAGAAGGAAATGGATACAGGACTATTTACCCTTATAACTGGACACTCAATTCATGGTACAACCTTGTGAATAGGTCATGGAAATCCCATGACTCCTTGCATATTGGAATGTTCATTAATGACCTTTCAACAGGCTCTTGGCTACATAGTGCAACTCTATCTATTCCTGCTCCAGTAAAATACCTGGATGGCTACAATGATTCATTCCTGGAAAACTGGGATGGAACTCAAGCAGCTTATGATGGAAGGTATATAAGAGCAGCCTATTTTAAAGATGCATGGAACATAAACCTAACAGGAGAATGGGAAAAGAATATCTATGCCTCCTTCAGTGCCAATGAAAGCCTTGCAGATCAAACCAGGAATGGTATTTACCATAACAGTTTTAATGCCTATTTTGATCCAGCTGAAGATGCCTATTACCTGCAGCATGGAGGGAACACAACCCCTTCAGCAGCTTTTAATGGAGGAAGAACCTTATCTCTTCCTGCCCAAACCAACCAGGGAAGTACTCCAGTCCTAACAATAGGTACACTAACAGGGGTTTCTGCAAGCAATGCATCAGGTCAAACATCTATTTCATGGACTGTAGACCCATCTAAATCACCACAGCTTTCAGCAAAGGTGGAGATTTTGGATGCCCTTAATAGTGTAGTGGCCAGTTTTATAGATACCATGCCTCAAAGGAGAACATTGGTCCTTAATAATTCTTTACCTGAAGGTACTTATAGTGCCAGAGTTATTATAAGAGACATATTCAGCCAGTTGTCATCCTCCATGACTTCCAGTTTCATTGTATCTGGCCCTTTGCCATTGCATCTTATAAGTTTCAAAGGAAAGGAGAATTCAGGCAAGGTGGAATTGTTATGGGTAACAGATAATGAAGTAAATACCTCACATTTTATCATCCAGCGAAGTTTTGATGGCGTAAACTTTATAAATGTTGGTAAGATCAATGCAAAGGGAAGTAACAGTACCACAAATTCTTACAACTTTACTGAGTTATTAGGCAACCCAAATAGGGTCTTCTATAGGCTAAGCATGATTGATATAGACAACAGAAATACATTTTCTGATGTAATAAGTCTAAATCTCACTGGAGCAAAAGAATTTACTATTTCTCCAAATCCCAGTAGTGGAGTGTTCCAGATAGAAGGGAGGGGATTAAAGCAAATTAATATCTATGATCAAACTGGAGTGATGGTTATAAGTCAAAGTGTCAATACAAATAAAAGCACACTGGATCTTTCAATATATCCCAAGGGTACATACATGGTTAGTATTATTGGGAATGATAATAAGATATATAACTCAAAGGTGTTACTGAAGTAGTTACTTCATGTAGAAATAATACAATGGTTATTTGATCCTTGCTTGTGCAAGGAATGTAACATTATTAAATAACCTGGAATTAGGATCAACTTTAAGGATTGCATTTTGTTGTATGCTAATAGCGAAGATTCAAAAATCAATAATGGAACATACAATATTAGTAGCGGGTGCAACAGGAAACCTGGGTGGGAGGATCGTAAGAGCTTTGATAAAACATGGCGCTGAGGTAAGGGCCGTTGTGCGTCAGACCAGTGATCTTGGAAAAATAAAACAGTTGGAAACACTTGGAGTAAAGGTGTATAAACTGGCCAATTGGAATGTTGAAGAACTGGCAACAGCATGCAACGGCGTGAGCTGTGTTGTTTCGGCATTGGCAGGTCTTCGTGATGTGATCATAGATGCTCAAAAAGTTTTAGTTGAGGCAGCCATTGCCGCAGGAGTGCCTCGTTTCATTCCCTCGGACTATTCGTTAGACTTTACAAAATTCTCTAATGGTGAAAACCGGAACCTGGACATCAGGCGTGAGTTTCACCAGTATTTGGATAAAACCTCTATCTCATCCACCACCATTTTTAATGGTGCATTCACCGATTTGCTAACAGGGCAGATGCCAGTGATCTTCTTTAAGCCAAAATTGGTCTTGTATTGGGGAAATGGAGACAATCGTTGGGATTTTACCACGATGGACGATACTGCAGCCTATACTGCTAATGTTGCTCTCGATACATCAACGCCCCGGTATCTTCATATAGCTGGCGACCAAATCAGCCCGAAAGAAATAAGAAATGCTGTAAGCGAAATAACCGGGCATAAATTCAGGCTTATACGTACAGGTGGACAGGGACTGCTTGGAATGATCATTACAATAGCCAGGAAGTTTTCACCTGGGAAAGATGATCTGTACCCGGCCTGGCAGGGGATGCAGTATATGCACAATATGATCGATAAGCGTTCGAAAATTGATACACTGGATAACGACCGTTACCCTGGAATGCATTGGACGACTGTGAAAGAATTCTTACAAGAACATCGGGAGGTAGAATAAAAACCTAGTACAAAGTATTTAAGCACTTATTTTATTTAATGACCTTTTAGTCATAAATGCCCTGGCAATCTGAAGAAAATTCATATGTGATACCATTCAGCATTATTACTGATGTCTGTCATTGTATATCCTTTCCTCCTTCTATAATTTGCTAATTACTCCACATTGAAGACCCGGGGATGTACCTAACCTCGGGTGTACCCTTATGATGGTGGGATTCTCTTCTTTACTTTTTATCGCTTTAACAATCTTACCAATCTTAGTTCTTTAAACCCCTGGCCATGAAAAAGATATTTACCCTCTTGCTACTGCTTTGTAGCCTGCATCTTTTCTCTCAAACTATTTATTACGTAAAGCCATCGGGCAATGATGCCAACAACGGCACATCGTGGACCACCGCCTTCCGGACGGTGCAAAATGCGCTCGCTACGATCACCAGTGGCGAGATATGGGTAGCTGCGGGCACATATTATCCAGATGAAATAGGTTCAATAAACAACAATGATCGCAATGCTTCCTTTTACCTGAAAAATGCCGTCGCTCTTTATGGCGGCTTTGCGGGAACGGAAACCGCTCTCTTCCAGCGGGACTGGAAGACCAATGTAAGTACCATGAGCGGAGAGATTGATGGAGTGGCCGGTAATGGCAATAACTCTTTACATGTGGTCCGTAGCGTTTCAGTGAACAAATCCGCTGTCCTGGATGGTTTTACCATAACAGCCGGCAATGCCCGTTTTGAAGATGGCGGAGGAATGTTTAATGCTTCCTCCTCCGCTACCATTAGCAATTGCATTTTTAGCGGGAATGCTTCTTATGCTGATGGCGCCGGGATGTATAACAATTCCTCTGCACCCACCATCAGCAATTGTATTTTTACTGGGAATAACTCTGCTTATCATGGAGGTGGAATGTATAATGATTACTCTTCTGCTGCCATCATCAACTGCAGGTTTATCGGAAACTTTGCCGACTATGGAGCAGGAATTACAAACTCAAATTCTCATCCCAGTCTTGTAAACTCCAGTTTTGTAGGGAACATTGGTGGATTTCAGGGGGGTGCCATATACAACCTTTACTCTGCTCATACCATTATCAACTGCAGTTTTACCAGGAACGCTGACCATTATGGTGGAGGAGCATTTTTGAACGTCCACTGTTTCCCTACACTCATTAATTGCATCCTTTGGGGCAACAACGGTTCATTTTATGATGGGAATGAGGGCGGCCAGGTAGTCAGCTACTCTATCGTCGAGGGTGGATATCCCGGTACCGGCAACCTGAATGCTGATCCACTATTTATAAATGCAGTTGCCGGGGATTTGCGCCTGCAGGGCTGCTCCCCGGCTATTGATGCAGGCCGCATCATAGCATTGCCCTCTGGCATAGCTACTGACCTGGATGGAAATCCCAGGTATGTACCTGGCGAAGTTGATATGGGAACCAATGAATTCCAACCGGGTGGAATGCCCAGCATTATTTTTGTAAACCGCATCGTCAGCGGTGGTTTGCACAATGGCTCTTCCTGGGCCAATGCGTTTGACAATCTTACCGACGCCCTGCAGAAAGCCGCTACATGTAAAAACACCGAGATCTGGGTTACGGCTGACACCTACTATCCTATCGGAAACAGTGGTGTACGAACCGCCTCTTTTATGTTGAAAAACAATACGACGATCAGGGGCGGTTTTGAGGGAACCGAAGTTCCCGGTGACCCACGCATTAGAAGATACAACTTCACTACATTGAGCGGGGACATCGATGGGGATGGCACCCCAGCGGGTAATGCCTACCATGTGGTGCAAGGCACGGATGTGGACAACACCGCCGTTCTGGATGGCTTTATCATCACGGGTGGTAATGCGGATGGCGATGCCAACTTCAATACCGACAGGGGCGCAGGAATGTATAACGAGCGTTCTTACCCCACCGTTACCAATTGTATTATTACAGGCAATATTGCGCTTAATTATGGAGGAGGGGTATTTAACAGCAACAGTGATCAACCCCCGGTTTTTACCAACTCTCTTTTTACTCAATACCAGCGACTATGCAGGCGGAGCTATTTATAACATCGCCTCTTCGCCCCGCATCCTTAATTGCACCATTGCAGACAATATAGCTTCGGCGAAAGGCGGTGGTGTATACAATATCAGCCGATCAAACCCTGTCATCATCAACAGTATTATATGGGCCAATAGCAGTGCCATAGACACGGTGCTGGGCGCCAGGCCGTCAGTTTCCTATTCACTGGTGCAAGGAGGATGGACGGGTACCGGAAACCTTGCTGGCGATCCACTGTTCGTTATAAATGACTACAGTTTAAGGCCCGGCTCTCCGGCCATAAATACAGGAAGCGATGAAGCCGCCGCCGGCATGATTACCGACCTGGAAAGCCATCCCAGGAAGCAAGGTCTTCATGTTGACATGGGAGCGTATGAATTCGCCTCAGTCGGAAGTACACCTGGCCCCAATGAGCCACTAACGATAGCCTGCCCCGAAAACTTTATTTTATACACAGGTGAGCAAAGTTGCGGAGTAACTATTGACTTCAATGAAAGCTATCCTGCCCTTGTCATGGGCGGTAAACGGCCTGTTGCGGTAACCTATACGCCTGCTTCGCCAGGATTCTTTCCAACAGGAGCGCATACCATTACTGTAACCGCAACTGATAGTGATGGCACAATTAAAACCTGCTCCTTCACCATAACGGTGGTAGATACTACTGCGCCGGTGATCACAAGTGTAACGACTACTCCTTCTGTGATCTACCCTCCAAACCACAAGATGCAGGAAGTACAGGTAAATTATAACCTAAGCGATAATTGTTCGGATGTTTCTACAATTCTATCAGTTTCCAGCAACGAGCCGGCATTTGTCAATAGTAGCGGGGATAAAGGGCGTGATTGGCAAATGGTCGATGAGCATCATGTCAGGTTGAAAGCAGATAGGTTTGGTAATGGCACAGGCAGAATATATACTATAACTATAACCGCTACAGATGCTGCGGGGAATAGGGCTAATGCCAGTACCACTGTTACTGTGCCTCACGATAATGCCCCTACCATAACAATCCAGGGAAACAGGGAAACAGGTGAAGCGATAAATGGTTTGAATGTGCTGGCAATTCCTAACCCGACCAGTGATGGATTCACCATTAAATCTCAAAGTTTTTCCATGGAGCTGATCAACATCCTGGTAATGGATGACCTGGGCAGAATGGTAGAGAAGAGGACAGGGTTAAACGCAAATGGAGATGTTTACCTTGGAAGTTCTTATAGACCGGGAATATATTTTGTAAAAATAACACAGGGCCAAACTGTGAAAACTTGTAAAATAATCAAGCAGATACATTAAAAAAGTGGTCCGCCTCCAATAATGTAAGGCAACCGAAAATGGTTGCCTTTTCCTTGTTTCTAATTCAAAACTTAACAATTGTATCATTGCTATGGACAAATCAATGACTCTGTTTGGATTCTACAATAGTCCAAATAGCTTATTTTTTTCCAATCCCACAAACACCCCTTCTTCCCTTATCTCCACAGGCCAGTGCTTCAGATAATAGCCTTCACCACTGACATTGCGGCCATTTTTCATGCAAAACTTATAACGGTGAATGGGGCAAACCACGTTGCCTAATGCATCAACATAGCCTTCGGATAAATAACCACCGGCATGGGGGCATTTGGAGGCAAAAGCAAATATTTCATGATCACGGCGACCCAGGCAGATCTTTTTGCCATCGGCATCCACCTCCGCCAGGTTGTTGTTGCCAAAATCTATTTCCTCTATACTGCCGGCTATTTTGATCCACCTGTTTTCACTCATAGGTGCTTACTTCTTAATAGAAAAATTCAGACTTGTAAGGATAACGGATACGGTATAGTTCCCTCACTTTTTCCAATATGGTGCGGCGCAATTCGTCAATATTGGTACGCTCCAGGGCCGAGATAAAGATGGCGTTGCCATTGGTATGGTTATGCCAGCGGGCTTCAAGGTCTTTCAAAATCTGCTCCTTGGTACCTTCATCCAGCCATTCATCAAAGGTGTGCTTAATATACAGGTCCATCTTGTTGAATACCGTAATAATTGGCTTGTCAAAGGCGCCGATATCCTGCAGGGTCTTGTCCACCACGCCAATCTGGTCCTCGTAATTGGGGTGCGAGATATCTACCACGTGCAGCAGGATGTCTGCTTCCCGCACTTCATCCAGGGTACTTTTAAAGCTTTCTACCAGGTGGTGGGGGAGCTTGCGAATGAATCCAACCGTATCACTTAAAAGGAAGGGTGTATTCTCATAAACCATCTTACGGGTAGTGGTGTCAAGTGTCGCAAATAGCTTGTTCTCAGCCAGCACTTCGCTTTTACTGAGCAGGTTCATGATGGTGGACTTACCTACATTGGTATAGCCTACAAGGGAAACACGGATAAATTCACCCCTGTCTTTACGCTGGGTAAAGGATTGCTTGTCTATTTCCGCCAGTCGCTTGCGCAAAAGAGAGATCTTGTCCCGCACAATACGGCGGTCCGTTTCTATCTCCGTTTCACCGGGACCTCTTGTGCCGATACCACCACCCAGTCTTTCCAGGTGTTTCCACATTCCCCGCAGGCGGGGAAGGATGTACTGGTATTGTGCCAGTTCCACCTGGGCCTTGGCCTGTGCCGTCTTGGCTCTGCGGGCAAAGATGTCGAGGATCAGGTCGGAGCGGTCAATGGTCTTCACGCCCACTTCTTTTTCAATATTCATGATTTGTGAACCATTGAGCTCGTCGTCGAATATGAGCACATTGATATCCCTGTCACTGATGTATTTCTTTATTTCTTCCAGCTTACCCTTGCCTATATAGGTGCGGCTATCGGGGTGGGGCAGCTTCTGTATAAATTTCTTTACGGCCACAGCTCCGGCAGTTTCCGCCAGGAAGGCCAGCTCCTCCAGGTATTCCATTACCTCCTGTTCCCGCTGGTCTTTTTGAATCAGTCCAACCAGTACGGCCCTTTCTTCGTGGTGTATCTTTCTTTTCTTATCGAGCATGTGCAAAGGTATTAGAATTAAAAAAGCGATCCCGCCTTGGGGGCGGGACCGCTATATCACAACTATTGTGCAAATTAATTATAAGCCGCTTAATGTCAGTCCGATGGTCAGTGGACGCACAGTTGGTCCTACACCTTCCTTGAATACCGGCGTAATGGCATAGGAAGTGAACAGGCTGAATTTTCCATATCCAAGGCGTCCCATTAAAGACAGGCGGTTGGTATTGAAGAAATGCTTGCTCTTTTCCTTATCAGTATAAGATCTCAGCGTATTGCCATTGCTGTTCACCTCTGTCTTACCCTTGGTCCAGGCAGCCAGCATGGTACCCACTTTCACACCCAGGGCCACCTTAACACTGTGCTTGTCATCCAGCGGGTTGGAGCTGTAGCGCAATTCAACAGGTGCTTCCAGGAAAGCGGTGGATAATTTATATTTTTTAAAATGTGTGGTATCAGATACATCATCAAAATGCACGGTAGATGTGTTTTTGGTGATGCCGATATCCATTTTATCAAAAAACATATGGTCGGTTGCGAACCCTGGTCCCAGCGCCACACTCAAATGTGGATTGGTTTTAAAAGGGAAGGCAAACATGAAATACATATTGAAAGTGCGGGAAAGACCCTTGGTTTTAATAGAATCAGGTTTTCCCTGCCATTGGGTATATCCCAGCTGGAGCAATAAATGGTCATTACCACCCACGGAGGCAGTTGGTGCAGGTGCCGTTTTGTGTACTATAACTGTATCCTGGGCAAACACAAAATGAACAGCACAAAAAGCCAGGGCGGTCAAAACAATTCTTCTCATATTATTGGTTAATTCAACAAATGTATTTTCCTATCGGTTAATGAAAGGTTAATGCGGGGGCAAAAATACGGGATTGGGTATTGTGATGGGTTTATTGTTGTTAAGCAGACTTGTTAGAACCACTGGGGCATGGAGGCTTAGAGGATCAGGGGAAACGGGATGTTGACATGTTGAAATGTTGACAAGGAGTGGGTGCTGCAGAACAGGAAGGCTTTAAACAAAATCCTCTAAACAAAAAAAGCCGCACCCTTCCAGGCGCGGCTTTGTATGTGTTGGATGGTTTAGAGCTTGATGAAGCGAACGGATTCTTTTGTGCCTTCAAACAACACCTGGTATGAACCTTTGGCAAGGTTGGATACATCGATGTTCTGTGAGTTGGCCAGTTGAACCCTCTTAACCATGGCACCATTGCTATTGAAGATGCTGATGGTGGTAGCCTGTGGCAATTGAACAAATAGCTGGGAAGATGTTACCGTTGGATAGGCTGTGAACAGGGCGGTAAAGGCATCAACAGCTACAATATTCGAGAACTTAGGCTGGCTGTTATTCTCCAGTACTTTCAGGCGATAGTAATTCTTACCACTTGGGAAGGATCTGTCTTCCAGGGTGAAAGAAAAAATGCCCTGGGAATTAGGAATGTCGCGTGTACCAACCGTTTCGAACTTATTTCCATCTCTGCTGCGCTCAATAACAAACTGGCCACCTTCGCCTGTAGAATAAACTTTCCATTGCACCTTCACAGAATTACCGGCTTTCTGTGCATCGAAGTTGAGGATGTACACTGGTAAGACAGATAGTGATATAAAGGTTGCATCAACACCGGGTTCTATGGCAGTAGTTGTCCCCAGTGTAATAGGTCCAACTCCCAAACCTGATAATATTGCAGAATTGGCGGCTGTTTGAGAAGTAGGAACATCCTCAAAATGATATAAGGCGGTAGTATTTACATCATCTGTGAATGTATTGGCAGGGGTGAAATTTGAAGTATAACGTAACGTATTAGAAATGCGTAATTCATCAATGGCTCCATTAAAATAGGAATCAGTCGGAAATTCTGATTTGCCAAGCCAATTATTAGTAGTGGCGCCCATTCCTGCTACTGTATAAGGAGTATAAGGAACTGGTTCAGCAATGTCGAACATATCCTGGGGCGATGGGCCGGTCTTAACTCCATTCACATACATATATGCTTTAGGGTCTAAAGGATTTGCATAATCCACAGTTACAGCGATATGGGTCCAAACGCCAACTGGCATAGCAAAAGCAGATGTAACTCTGCGCTCTGTATGGCCATTCATAGCCCAACCGAAAACAATTTCCTGTGGATTTCCTGCTACCAAAACTCCGGAAACTGATAAATACATATAATTAGATGTACCTGTACCTATGTCAAACACTCTTTGCCAATCACCTCCTCCTCTCCAAAAAACCCAGGCTTCAATGGTAAAGTTGCCAGTGCCTATTCCAGAAAGAATGTTAGATGGCAACGTTGCATACTGGTTTGGTACAAAGTTCAGTGCCTGCCCTGACTGGGCCTGTGATTGAAAGGAAATGAAAAACAGGGACAGGACTGTCCATAACAAGCGGGTAAAGTTTTTTTTCATGCGACTGGTTTTAATAGCGTTAAGAGATAATGCACCGTATAGCTACAGTGGTTTGAATAAATTAATTGGTTTTGCCAGAGGAGTTAGTGTGCTTTTCGGCAGGAATGGAGTTATAACAAGCGGATTCTTGTGTACCTGAAGATAAAAAGAAATTGGTAATAAATATCACTTGTTCCTTCCCGTTTCAAAAGAATTTTTTGAACCGGCGAAACAAGTTGGCATAACCGCAAACTTTTTTTCCTTTGTCCAAAATACAGTCAAAACCCAGGCCATGGTCAGTTCCTTTGTGGCGGTGGTCAATCAATGAATGTAATGTCAGATCAAACCCCATTTCACTTGCCAACCCTTCACTCCTGGATAAACTATTCCGATGTAAGTGGATGGTCTCAATAGAAGGATGATTTTGAACTGATTGTGGTATAAGTTGTATAAATTGGTTTAAAAATAATTGTTTAAGTCATTACAGATCATTGCGATTTAGGATGCAGCTTTTTCAAAAGGGTATGATGGAAATGGTGCCGTCCTTTTCCAATACAGCGTATTTAATTTTTTCCATTTTTTCAAGGCCCTGGTTATGCCTGGCGACATGCAGGATGTCTTCTTCATCTACCTGTGTCTTCTTCATTCTTTTTTTCAGCGGCTTTCCATGATCTACAATGACCAGGGGCGTGACCTTCCGCGGAATACAGGGTTCATAATTATGGGTAAATAAAGTGTTGTAATGAAATAGAGTCCTTGCCATGTATTTTTATCAACCCTGAGTTATTTCCATAACTCCCGTTTCCAGGTAAATGTTCACTGTATGATTTTTCAGTAACAGTTCTCATCCATTTCAAGATCATGCTTCACTGTTTCGATTCTTTGTCTTTTGGCTGGCATGGCTTATTTCAGCTTTAGGCCTGCAGTCATGCAATTGTATTCAGCGATCCCCAAAGCAAACAGGTGAATGAATGATATATCCATATTGGTTGAGGTTAAAGATTCGCGGTTTCAACTCTGCCTTAGTTTTAAAAATATCCTGTTTATCAATATGCCATGCGAAGTTTTTAGCCAATGAATTTTATGAGCTAACTTAATAGGACCATTTCTTAACCTAAAAATGTAGCTATATGAAAAAGGTAATTTTGCTGGCGCTCGTTTGTTGCCTTGGCGTATCACTTCAGGCACAGGATTCCATGACCAAAAAAACAATGGCCCATAAGACTATGACAAAGAAGAAAATGGGCATGCACAAGCAAATGAAGGATTGTGTGATGATGGAAGACGGAAAGATGATGTCCATGATGAATGGTAAGTCAACGCCTATGGAACAGGACATGACCATGAAAAATGGTACCGAAGTAATGACCGATGGAACGGTAAAAATGAAAAATGGAAAGACTATGACCTTAAAGAATGGAGACTGCGTGTACATGGATGGCAGTGTCACTCACCATTCAATGTCTAAGATGAAGTCTAAAAAGAAAATGCAATAACAATTGCAATTTTTATTAGTTGCCCGTAAACAGGAACTGATACACCTATTCACACAATTAAAGAAATACTTCTTACAAACCGGTTGATATTATACATCATCCGGACCCGGTTGTTTCAGTTCCTGATTTTTATTGCCCTTTCCTGATCATAAATCAATCAAAGAATAATTGAATGCTGGCCAAACTAATGGATAAAAGTGTTGTTCCCTTTCAAAGTAAAAAAGTAAAATCATGAAATACGTTATTACAGGATCAGCAGGAAACATTTCGAGACCACTCAGTGAAAAATTATTGGCTGCCGGTCATGAGGTTACTGTTATCGGCCGCAATGAAGAACATTTGAAATCATTGACCGATAAGGGCGCTAAAGCTGCTATCGGCGAATTGGAAGATGCAGCATTTTTAAATAAAGCCTTCGCCGGGGCTGATGCAGTGTATACCATGTTTCCACCCCAATATGCATCAATGGATTTGAGCGCTTACAAACAACAGGCTGCAAAATATGCATCTGCTATTAAGGCAAACGGCATTAAGTATGTTGTAAACCTAAGCAGCATTGGGGCCCATATGCCGGAGGGATGTGGACCTGTTAGCGGTTTACACTTTGCAGAGCAGGAATTAAATACATTAACAGATGTAAACGTATTGCATTTGCGTCCTGGTTATTTCTTTGTCAACTTCTATGGAAGCCTGGCAATGGTGAAGGGCATGCATATCATTGGTAATAATTCAGGTGATGGTACGGCCAAAATCATTCTTTCACATCCTGATGATATTGCCGATGCAGCAGCAGAAGAATTGTCAAAGCTCTCATTCAAAGGGCATACGGTGCGTTATCTAGCCAGTGATGAAAGAGCGCAGGGAGAAGTGGCACAAGTGCTGGGTACTGCAATTGGCCAACCGGGGTTACCCTGGGTAGCATTTACCGACGAGCAAAGTTATGATGGCATGACCCAGGCGGGATTGCCTAAAGAAATGGCGAAAAAATATGTAGAGATGGGCATGGCCATGCGAACAGGTAAAATGTGGGAGGATTTCTTACATCATCGGCCACAATCACTTGGTAAAACCAAATTGGAAGACTTTGCCCAGGATTTTGCAGCTGCATACAAGCAAGCTTGACCTGGTTGCATATGCATAAAAGGAATTCTCAAGAAATGCAATCAAGAGGATAGTTTCATGACTTCAACTATATAGAAGTTGAAGTCATATCCTTAATTTTCTCATTATTCATTTCCTCTTAAAGAAATTATTGCGTTTATGAAAATGCCCGGGAGAGTTATATACTATGCCTTAATAACAATTATAATCAATACCGCTTGCTCAATTTCAAAAAATCCAGGTGCACGGGCATCTAACTATTCACCTGTTTCTAGTGAATTATTTACCAGCATTGCCTACCAGGACAGTATATTTTTCAATGCCTTCAACAGTAAAAACCTTGCTGAACTGAAACTTTTGCTTTCTGAAGACCTTGAATTCTATCATGACTTAGGAGGCTTGACAAATTATGCTCAAAATATGGAAGCATTTAAAAGGACATTTGGAAGTGATCGAAAACTGAGAAGAGAATTGGTAAAGGGCAGTTTGGAGGTATATCCTATAAAAAATTATGGTGCCGTAGAAACCGGCATCCATCGATTTTATGCAACAGAGAAAGGGAAACAGGAGCAATTAAGCAGTGAAGCCAAATTTGTTCAGGTTTGGCAGCTAAAAAACGGAGTATGGAAAATTACCCGCATTATTAGTTATGGACATAAAGAGTATTTAAAGTAATGGAAACAGAAGGTTTTTGCTTTGCCGATAAAAGCATTCGGGGCACTGACAAAATTAAAAGCTACAGAACGAGGTGGAAATACTTCTTTAAAATAAAAAAGGGTCTCAATTTCTTGAAACCCTTGTCAGTAGTGTGGATCCTGCTGGGATCGAACCAGCGACCCTCTGATTATGAGTCAGATGCTCTAACCATCTGAGCTAAGGATCCTTGTCCTTTCCTGGTTTTACCCATGAAAAGACCAATTATTTATTCCGCGGGGCTGCAAAAATAGGGAAATACATAATTAATCTTTCAATTCTTCAAACTCAATATAATCACCGGGCTTGCTATCCTCGGATTTTTGCTTTTCCACCTGTGGCTTTTGAGGTGTAAAGCCTTCAGTATGCTGCCGCATGCGCTCATTCATCTCTCTAAAACCCCTTTTAACTTTTTTTGTGGTCCGGTAAACCGGAATGATGAAATCAAAGACCAGTCTATAGAGCATATAGAACAGGAAAACATAGAAAAGAAACCTTAAAATCATACGATTCAAAGGTAAAGCGTCCAATTAATCAAAGCTTAATTTGGAATGTATTTAACGTTTGTTGTACCTTCGCCCCGGCTAAGAAACTGAAGGAAGGGAACGAAAGTTCCCTTCTTCTTTTACCGATATGCAACTAGAAACACAAATCCAGGCAATAGAACAGAAGGTCAATACGCTGCTGGCGGGGCATCCCACTCACTTCCTTGTAGATATTTGGGTGAAGCCTACCAACAATATAAAGGTCTTTATAGATGCAGATGAAGGAGTGAATCTTTCCAACCTGATAGAGTATAACCGCAAGTTGTATAAGGATCTTGAAGAAAGCGGCATGTACCCTGATGGCAATTTCTCCCTCGAGGTTTCCTCGCCGGGTTTGGATGAGCCCTTAAAGAAGCGCCGCCAGTATAATAAGAATATTGGCCGTTTCGTGGATATCACCCTGCAGGACGGAACCAAAAAGGAAGGAAAATTGCTGGAAGTAACAGAAGATGCGGTGCTGATAGAATGGGAAGAAGGCAAGGGTAAGAAAAAAGAGACTAAACAGGAATCAATTTTATTTGATCAGATAAAAACCACAAAAATTCAAATCAAGTTTTAAAGAAGCCAGGGTAGTTACAGTCAAACCTGTAAATGGCCGGGCCAGCTAAAAATCGAACATATGGCAAGTATCAATTTAATGGAGGCTTTCCAGGAATTTAAGGACGCAGAAAATATCGACCGTCCCACCCTGATGCGTGTAGTGGAAGATGTGTTTAAAACACTGCTGCGTAAGAAATATGGCAGTGATGAGACCTTTGACGTGATCGTGAATGCGGAAAAGGGTGACCTTGAGATCTTCCGTCGCCGGACCATTGTGGAAGATGGTGATATTTATAATACCCTGGAAGAAATTGAATACAGTAATGCCCTGAAGATCTCTCCTGACTATGAAGTGGGAGAAGAATTATATGAGGAGGTGAACCTGGTTGACTTTGGCCGCAGGGCTATCCTGGCAGCCAAGCAAACCCTTGCCAGCCGTATTTCCGACCTGAAGAAAAATGTTTTAGCCAAGAAATACCAGGACCGCATTGGTGAGATCATCAGTGCAGAGGTGTACCAGGTTTGGAAAAAAGAGATCTTATTACTTGATGAAGAAGGAAATGAGCTGATCCTGCCAAAAAGTGAGCAGATTCCACAGGATTATTTTAAGAAAGGGGAAAGCATCCGTGCCGTTGTAAAAAAGGTAGATATGAAAAATACTACCCCGGTTATTATCCTTTCCCGTACCTCGCCAGATTTTCTGGCAAAGCTTTTGGAAATAGAAGTACCGGAGATATTTGATGGACTCATTGTAATTAAGAAGATCGTTCGTGAGCCAGGTGAAAGAGCCAAGGTAGCCGTTGAATCCTACGATGACCGTATTGATCCTGTTGGAGCCTGTGTGGGTATGAAAGGTAGCCGTATTCATGGCATTGTTCGCGAGCTGAAAAATGAAAATATTGACGTTATCAACTGGACCAATAACATCCAGTTATTGATACAGCGCTCCTTAACCCCCGCTAAGATCACCAGTATGGAACTGGACCAGGAAGGAAAACATGCCAGTATTTATTTAAAGCCAGACCAGGTATCCTTAGCTATCGGGCGCAGGGGTGTCAATATCAAACTGGCTTCTGAGCTTACTAACTATGAACTGGATGTTTACCGCGATAATGAAGGAGAAGTTGAAGAATTTGATATTGACCTGGAAGAATTCAGTGATGAAATAGAAAGCTGGGTGATAGATGAACTGAAGCGTGTAGGTTGTGATACGGCAAGAAGCGTATTGGAACTGACCGCTGAAGAGCTGGAACGCAGAACAGACCTGGAAAAGGAAACCATCGAGGATGTAAGGAAAGTGTTGCAGGCAGAATTTGAAAAAGAATAAAAAAAGTTTACGGTTCACAGGTTTACGGTTTCATGAGTTGTAGCTTGCAGCTTGTAGAACGGACTTGGTAACTCTTAAACTTGTAAACAAGAGAACTATAAAAACAGTTAATGGCAGAAACAATAACAACACCAAGGTTGATGGCCGCCGCCAAAGAGTTTAACATCGGTAAGGATACCCTTGTGGATTTTTTGGTAGGCAAAGGGTTTGACAAGGACGAGCTGAAACCTACAGCAAAGCTATCGGTAGAGATGTACCGTGCTTTGCAGACTGAGTTTCAGAGCGATAAGGTAGCCAAACTGAAGGCAATCCAGATCGATTTGCCCAAGGGAGCTGCTGCCGAACCTAAGAAGAAAAAAGACGAGGAAGAGATACATTTCCGCAAGGAAGAAAAAGCCGTTAAAGCGGTTAAGAAAGAAGAGCCGGCGCCAGCTCCGGTTGTTGAGGAGGTAAAGGTTCCCGAACCTGAGCCAACACCTGCACCTGCACCTGTCCCTGCTCCTGTGGCAGCTCCTGAACCTGTTCAACAGGAAGAAGTAGCTCCCCCTGCGCCAAAAGCACAGGAAGAGCCGGAAGTAATGAAAAGAGAAACTCCGGAGATTGAAGGGCCCAAGGTGTTGGATAAGATCGACCTCTCTGCCATTGACTCGTCAACCAGGCCAAAGAAGGGGGTTAAAAAACCAAAGAAAGAAGCTGCACCAGAAGAACCAGTGGCACCTGCTGCTGAAGCGGAAGTTGCACCGGTAGCGGAACAAGCTCCAGCCCCTGTGGAACAACCAAAACCTGAAGTTTCCCAACCACAAGAGGAAGAGGAAGCTGAACCTGTGATAGAAAATATTAAAGCAGAAAAAATAGAAGGGCCTAAGATCTTAGGCAAAATAGAATTACCGGTGGACAGTGATACGCGGCCTAAGCCGAGCGACGAAAAACGCAAGCGCAAACGCATTCCCATTGAGAAAAAAGATGGTGGTGGTGCCCAGGGATTCCAGAGAGGACCACAGGGTCAGCAAGGAGCTACCACAGGACAGGGAGGCGGAGGACGCTTTACTATCCAGCGTAATACAGACCGTGGAAGAGGCGGACAGCAGGCTGGCGGCAGTCGTGTGGGTCCAGGCGCCCGGCCGGGTCAGCGTCCTGCCTTTGCCAAGCGTGGTGAAGACAAGCAAATTGACGAAAAGGAAATTCAACGTAAAATACAGGAAACCCAGGCTAAGCTTTCAGGCAGTGGCGGTAAAGGAAAGAACATCAAAGCTAAGCTGCGTCGTGAAAGAAGGGCTGAAATGGCCGATGCCATGGAGGGTGCCGAGGATAATAAACTGCAGGTAACAGAATTCATCAGCGTGAGCGAACTGGCCAACCTGATGGATGTTTCCTTTGCTGAAGTGATCTCCAAATGTATGGGCCTTGGTATCATGGTGTCTATCAACCAGCGTCTCGACGCCGAGGTGATAGAACTTGTTGCTAGTGAGTTTGGCTTCGACGTGGAGTTCATTGATATGGAGAAGCAGCTGGAAATGGAAGAGGAAGAAGAAGTGGATAATGAGGAAGACCTCCAGTTCCGTTCACCTATCGTTACCATCATGGGTCACGTTGACCATGGTAAAACCTCTTTACTTGACTATATCCGTAACGCCAGCGTAGTAGCCGGTGAAGCGGGTGGTATCACCCAGCACATTGGTGCCTACCAGGTGAAA
The DNA here is from genome assembly GCF_059568575.1 of Flavisolibacter ginsengiterrae DSM 18136. NCBI lineage: Bacteria > Pseudomonadati > Bacteroidota > Chitinophagia > Chitinophagales > Chitinophagaceae > Flavisolibacter > Flavisolibacter ginsengiterrae. Next base: position 3,923 of record NZ_JCANTR010000013.1, on the reverse strand, counting down.
TTGCCAAATGGTAAGGACATTACCTTCCTTGATACGCCAGGTCACGAAGCCTTTACGGCCATGCGTGCCCGCGGTGCCAAGGTGACGGATATTGCTGTAATAGTCATTGCAGCGGACGATGCTATCATGCCACAGACCCGTGAGGCTATCAGCCACGCACAGGCAGCAGGAGTACCCATGATATTCGCTGTAAACAAAATAGATAAGGACGGAGCCAATCCGCAAAAAATATACGAACAACTGGCCCAGATGAACCTGTTGGTAGAAGCCTGGGGCGGTAAATTCCAAAGCCAGGAGATCAGTGCCAAACAGGGACTGAACATTGACCTGTTGCTGGAAAAGATATTGCTGGAAGCTGAGATCCTTGACCTGAAAGCCAATCCCAATCGCGAAGCCAGTGGTACTATTATCGAAGCTACCCTTGATAAAGGACGTGGTTATGTTGCCACTATCCTGGTTCTCAATGGAACGCTCCGTGCTGGTGACCTGGTGGTGAGTGGTCAGCATTTTGGACGGGTAAAGGCCATGATGAATGAGAGGAACAAGCGGGTTGACGAAGCGCCTCCATCCACACCGGTATTGATACTCGGTCTGAATGGTGCGCCACAGGCTGGTGAAACCTTTAAGGTATATGCTGATGAAGCAGAAGCCAAAGATATTGCCAATCGCAGGGCGCAGATACTTCGCGAGCAGGGTATGCGTGCCAAGAAGCACATTACCCTTGATGAAATCGGCCGACGACTGGCGCTTGGAAACTTTAAGGAACTGAAAGTTATTATCAAAGGTGACGTGGATGGTTCTGTGGAAGCCCTTAGCGACTCACTGCAGAAATTATCTACGCAGGAGATCCTTGTTAGCGTGATCCATAAAGGTGTAGGCCAGATCAATGAAAGTGACGTGGTATTGGCTGAAGCTTCCGATGCCGTTATCATTGGATTTAACGTTCGTCCTTCTATGCAGGCCAACAGGATCGCTGAGAATGCAGGTATCCAGATCAAGACCTATTCCATCATCTATACGGCCATTGACGAGATCAAGAGTGCCATGGAAGGAATGCTTGAACCGAAGATCCAGGAGAAGATCGTTGCCAACGTGGAGATCCGCGAGGTATTCAAATTCGATAAGGCAACCGTTGCCGGTTGCGTAGTGATCGATGGTAAGATCAGGCGAGATAATAAGGTGAGAGTGATCAGGGACGGTATCGTGGTTTATCCAAATGCCTCCGCAAGTGCTGAATTAGGCTCCCTGAAACGCTTTAAAGATGATGTGAAGGAAGTATTGGTAGGTATGGAGTGCGGTTTGACCATCAAGAACTACAATGACATCAAGGTGGGAGATATCGTAGAGGCTTACGAAGAAGAAGAAGTAAAAAGAACACTGTAAACAGTAAAAGATAATTGCCTCAAGGCTGTTCCTAATAGCGGGACAGCCTTTTTAATGCTCTTGACTAGGGCAAGTAGGTCAAATAGACCAATAGGTCATTAAGCCTTATAACCCCCACCGTTATCATTCCATTTCCAGAAACTAATTTGAATGCCTAAAGGTCCAACCTGGTTAGGAATTTCGAATATCGAACAATGAATATCGAATGATCAAGGAAGAGGAAATGGCCGCAAAGTGAGCAGAGACGCGAAGGGGTACAAAGAATTTAAATTTAAGACAATAGAACAAGTCTGCCTGGCTGGATCAGTATGACATTTTTTAAGCCGAAGTTTTGAAATATATCCTAATGCTATTCCACTAACATTTTTGATATGTTTTCCTGCACCAGGCTAGCATGGGCTTTACCCTGGTATACATAGTCGGGAAATTCTTTGCATTTCGCATGTGCCAGCCCGTGAAGCATAATTACAATAGGTATCCTTCAATTGATTTCTACGGTATCATATATGATGGAATTGTCCTGGTGATTTGGTGGGTTTATTAAGGATAGTTATATCTTATTCTTCTTCAATGGGTTGAAGCGATGATTGTTAAAAAAAAATAAAAAGGAAAATAAATTTGGCAGGGTAGAAAAAGCGTGTACATTTGCACTCCCAATCGAAAAAAGCACGGTTGGAAAGTTCTTAGAAAAGGTAAAATACAGGTGAGGCATTAGGGCCTTATAAGATTCGAAATCTTATCATCTGCCAAAGCTTTTTGAAGTAGCCTTTAGGGGTTATGGATTGGAGCAAGTTCTTTGAAAGTTTGGAAGCAACAGCATTGCGGATCTCTTTTTAGTGAGGGGATCTGCAACTCAAAAGGTAAGTCAAGCGAATAAAATTCGAAATTGACTCGTTAATTTTTCAAAATTTGAGAATTTAATAGTCAGTATCAAAACTCATTTACAATGGAGAGTTTGATCCTGGCTCAGGATGAACGCTAGCGGCAGGCTTAATACATGCAAGTCGAGGGGCAGCATGACTGTAGCAATACAGTTGATGGCGACCGGCAAACGGGTGCGGAACACGTACGCAACCTACCCAAAACTGGGGGATAGCCCGGGGAAACCCGGATTAATACCTCGTAACCTAGTGGAGTGGCATCACTTTATTAGTATAGCTCCGGCGGTTTTGGATGGGCGTGCGCCTGATTAGGTAGTTGGTGAGGGTAACGGCCCACCAAGCCTGCGATCAGTAACTGGTGTGAGAGCACGACCAGTCACACGGGCACTGAGACACGGGCCCGACTCCTACGGGAGGCAGCAGTAAGGAATATTGGTCAATGGACGCAAGTCTGAACCAGCCATGCCGCGTGAAGGATGAAGGTCCTCTGGATTGTAAACTTCTTTTATATGGGACGAAACCCGGGAATTCCTTCCCGATTGACGGTACCATAAGAATAAGCACCGGCTAACTCCGTGCCAGCAGCCGCGGTAATACGGAGGGTGCAAGCGTTATCCGGATTCACTGGGTTTAAAGGGTGCGTAGGAGGGTAGGTAAGTCAGTGGTGAAATCTTCGAGCTTAACTCGGAAACTGCCGTTGATACTATCTATCTTGAATACCGTGGAGGTGAGCGGAATATGTCATGTAGCGGTGAAATGCTTAGATATGACATAGAACACCAATTGCGAAGGCAGCTCGCTACACGAATATTGACTCTGAGGCACGAAAGCGTGGGGATCAAACAGGATTAGATACCCTGGTAGTCCACGCCCTAAACGATGGATACTCGACATACGCGATACACAGTGTGTGTCTGAGCGAAAGCATTAAGTATCCCACCTGGGAAGTACGACCGCAAGGTTGAAACTCAAAGGAATTGGCGGGGGTCCGCACAAGCGGTGGAGCATGTGGTTTAATTCGATGATACGCGAGGAACCTTACCTGGGCTAGAATGTAGTCTGACCGTGGGTGAAAGCTCATTTTGTAGCAATACACAGATTATAAGGTGCTGCATGGCTGTCGTCAGCTCGTGCCGTGAGGTGTTGGGTTAAGTCCCGCAACGAGCGCAACCCCCATCACTAGTTGCCATCAGGTAACGCTGGGAACTCTAGTGAAACTGCCGTCGTAAGACGCGAGGAAGGAGGGGATGATGTCAAGTCATCATGGCCTTTATGCCCAGGGCTACACACGTGCTACAATGGGGCGTACAAAGGGCTGCCACTTAGCGATAAGGAGCCAATCCCAAAAAACGCCTCTCAGTTCAGATTGGAGTCTGCAACTCGACTCCATGAAGCTGGAATCGCTAGTAATCGTATATCAGCAATGATACGGTGAATACGTTCCCGGACCTTGCACACACCGCCCGTCAAGCCATGGAAGCTGGGTGTACCTAAAGTCGGTAACCGCAAGGAGCCGCCTAGGGTAAAACTAGTAACTGGGGCTAAGTCGTAACAAGGTAGCCGTATCGGAAGGTGCGGCTGGAATACCTCCTTTTTAGAGCACGTTCCTCTGGGTCCGCCCAAGAGGTAACATTGACTTACTTTGCTGTTGTTTCCATC
>NZ_JCANTR010000012.1:101702-178661 GCF_059568575.1 Flavisolibacter ginsengiterrae DSM 18136 | reverse complement strand
TTACCAAGCTTTGTTTTAAGTGTTTTTGAGCTGGTTCCATTGCGGCTATTGGGGTACTCACAGGCATCAGGAGCATGCTTTTCATAGCCTACATGATTGTCCATTTCTGCCTGAAGCATCTCCTGGATAGCTTCTTTAAAGACCTGTTGCAATAAATCGCTGATGCCACCAGCACTGGATTGTTGCTTTATCTGCTCTTTGAGCAAAAGCTTTAATTGTTCGCTGACTTCCATAACAATAACTGTGTTTTAAAGTTAACCAATATCGTCCGGCAACAGCAGCAGAGGTAATCCTCATCTTCCAACTGCTGTGCCTCCCTATCCCTTTACACAGTTATCTAAACACTACCGAAGCCGGTGGCATAGTGCCAGGAGCCATAATAATTTGTAGTTTGGGGTTGAAAAGTTCCTTTAGGTCAAAAGGGCTGATTCGGGGCTGTCATTTTTAAGTTCAGTCAAATGGACTTTGGTGAAAAGAGCCCGTTATTTTATGAAGAGCAGAAATAAGATTGAGGGGTAAATGTTAACTAAACAAGTAATAACCAGTGATTTAGGTCCAGGTCAGTGGTATTATGAAAGTTTGGGGGATTATTCAGGATCCAGTGTTCCAGATACGCCAGCTTTCTTCAGCCTGGAGGATGAGCATGTCATGACCATTGGCTATCCGGGCACCCTGCTCCTCACCATTTTGAAGGAACCTGGTTTTTTCCGGGTTATATATAAGATCAAAGAGTAAATGACGGGTAGATACATATTCGTAAGGAATGGGTGGTGCATCATTAACATTAGGGTACATACCCAGTGGGGTTGTATTGATGATCAAAGGATAATTTTTCACAACATCTTCCCCTATATCCTCATATCCTAATCCTTCGGCTGTTTTACGCCTTGAAACCAGTTTATATTCTATACCGAGCTCCTTTAAAGCAAATTGCACGGCCCTGGCGGCACCGCCGGTACCCAAAATGAGGGCTTTATCATGCCCGGGCTGTAAATGGGTTTCCAGGGATCTTTTAAACCCCACAACGTCCGTATTAAACCCTTTTAATTTGCCTCCTGCTATTTTAATGCAGTTACAGGCTCCAATCTCCTTTACTACATCTGAAGCCTCATCCAGATAAGGGATCACCTCCTGTTTATAGGGAATGGTAACATTCAGGCCTTCCAGGTCGGGGTTGGATAATAAAAGTGCAGGTAGGTCCTCTATGGTTTTTAACTCAAAGAGATCGTACCTGCAATTATTGATATGTTCCCGTGCGAACTTTTGGGTAAAATAGTTTTTAGAAAATGAATGCGAAAGCGTTTTTCCTATTAGGCCAAAACGTCTCATTATGCATTTTCTTTATTCAGGTAAAGATGGAAAGTGTCACCTCTTAAACCTATACGCATTGTTTCCATGGGTATCACTTCAGTGGGAGCGATATTACCCAGGTTAACATTGGCACCCAGGAGCTCGATAAAGTAAAGCTGCTGCGCTTTTTGAGGAGCTTCCCAGATCACTTTATCACCAGGGATCTGCGTTAATATCTCCTGCACCAATCCTTCCCTCACTTCACCAGACCCACGGTAGATACCCACATTTCCTGCTTCGCGGGCTTCTGCAATCACATAGGTGGCTCCTGCATTCAATTCTGCACGCATCAATTCTATCCACTTATAGGGTGGAATGATATGAGCGGCATCTTTGCTACCTACTTCACTTAAAACGGTGCCATGCTTTGTCAGTTTTTCAATGTAGCCGCATTTTTCAGCATGCGGAATGGTGATAGATCCATCACTCACTTCCATATAACTGATACCAAAATCCTTACACACTTCTATATAATCATCAAACTGGTTGCGGATAAGGAAGGCTTCGAAAAGTGTACCTCCAAAATAAACAGGGATATCGTGAGAACGGTATATTTCTAATTTTTCTCTCAGGTTAGGGGTAACAAAAGAAGTTCCGAAACCGAGTTTTATAATATCAACGTGTGGATTGGAAACGCTTAGGAAGTTCCGTGCTTCTTCTACACTAAGGCCTTTGTCCATTACCATAGTGATACCGGCGGTTCTTGGCTTTTGATAGCGATCTGGAATTTGGGAAAGATTAAAATTCATTATTCGGCGGTTGTAAATATTGGGCGCAAAAATAGGGAAGTCTGCAAAACCGGTAGGTGATTATTATCTCCTGCCCTTTTTATATTGGGCTATAAGGTCCACTACGTGAGGATTTTGTAATATAGATGGATTCAATTGAATGAACTTCTTCAAATGCTTTGGGGTGGTAGATAAAGCCTTTTCCAAATACAATAAGGCCTCCTTGGATTTGCTCATGGCAAACAGAATAGCGCTCAGGTAATACAGGAACACTGCTTTATTGTCGGTATGACCGAGGGCCGCCTGGGCCTGCTGTTTGGCCTCTGTGTAGAATTCGGCAGTGTACAGGCACCGTATCAGGGCTTCCCAACCGGAAATATTTTTAGGCCTTACCCTTACTGCAGTAGATAAAAACTGGACGGCTTCCTTGATCTCGTTCATCTGCAACTTGCACTCTCCCATCAGCAGGTTATATTCTGCCTGCAGGCGATGGATCTTCAGGGCTGATTCCAGTTGCTTGATGGCGCTGCCATATTGGCCTTCGTTATAGTACGTACAGGCTATCTTATAATACAATTTGCTGTCGTCAGGATTGAGGTGAGATGCTTTCCTGTAATGAAACCTTGCCTGGGCATAGTTCTTCAGGTGATCATAACAGTGGCCAATGGCCTCATAAATCACTTCTTCAGGTTTGGATAGCTCCAAAACCTTTTCCAGGGCTTCAATGGCCTCCTTGTATTTCCGTAAGCGCAGGTAAGCATCACCGATATTGCGGTAGGCGTAATCAAATTTTTCATCGATAGCCAGGGCATACTGGTAGGCATCTATTGATTTTTCATACAATTTCAATCCCTGGTAAGCGGCAGCCAGGTTGAACCAGGCCAATTCACTGAAAGGATGATCCTCTATTATAGCCCTGTGCAGCTTGATGCTTTCTTCATTACGCCCGGTAAAGTCTGTCCAGAAACAGATCTTATATAATGCTTCCTCGTTGGTAGGATCTTCCTGGAGAATAACGGTCAGGCAGTCGAATACCTTATCAAATTCCTCGTAGTCGTCATACACATCCGCCAGCTCGAAAAGTAATTCGATCTTTTCCTCTCCTTCGAATGAAGCCACAGCTTTTTCCAGCAGTTCCACCGCCTGTTCATGTTTGTCCATGGCCAGGTAGGCATCTGTCTTGAGAATATAGAGGTTGATATCCCTGGCATCGAAAAGTTCCGCCCTTTCCAAGAGTTCAAGGGCTTCGCGGTATTTGCGGGTGGCCAGTAAAAGATCGGCCTTTCGGATGAGCAAGGGAGCAGAAAAAGGAAAATATTCTATGGCTGTTTCGGCAGCTTCCAGGGCTTTACTGATCTCTTCCTGGTCATCATAATAATCTATGATCTTTTCAAATGCCTCTTCTTCCAGGAATATGCCCGAACCACCATTGCGGAGGTTATTATAGTGCTTTAGAAGTTCATCAATACTTTCACGGTCATGGTATGGATCACTGATCATGTAAAATTCTTCTATAACAAATTACTCTTTCAAATAAAAACTACCAAGTTTCTGCAACATTTTCTTTCCCGGGACGTTAAACTAATTGTAAAGAAAGGAGAGCTGTGGTTGAAAGAATGTTAATATTTTTTACTACTTTTGTGCCAGAATGAACCTGACCGCCAAAATAAGCAAACACATCATCAAGAGAAAGCTGGCTACTGCTGTGCTTATAACAGCATCCCTGGCAGCTTTTGCTACTTTAGGTGATGGCGGTAAGAAATTCAAAAAATTCGCCAACTCTTCAACTTTTACTCCAAGCGCAAAGAATTTTAACCTGCGTTCTGGCTATAATTACAAGAGCAACAATTTATTCAGCATTGCCCCCCAAAAGCAATTTATCATGCTAAACACAGTAGCTACTTATCAAAAAGGCAATGCTACCTATGTTCTGCCCCTTAAAAAGAAGGTGATGCTTGGCAAGATTAAGTTCAATCCTGCTCTTTAGTTATCAACTTTTTTAATCTTTTCTTCCCCCCAGTTACAGGCCTTTTTTGCTTTCATCATAGGTCAACATCCTGTAACCTGATTTAGGAATGTCGAATTTCGCCGCAGGAACCGGGCTGAAACTAATCTTGGATACAGTGTAAGTCACCTTCAAATTGCCCATATTGGTCTCATATTCCAGTGCAAGGCCAGGCAGGTTTTTATTAGCATACTGGAAATCCTTGTTTTCAGGCAAGAGGTCAGTTGTGTACCAGACCGTAAAAGTGGTACCATCTTTTAGTTTACCAATGGCCTTAGCAGCCTTATATCCTAAAATGGTCCTGGAAGCGGTATTATCATAGGTAAAGCTTACATCTTCATATTTTTTATTGGCATCCTTCCAGTCATCCGGCTTCAGGTTGATCATGTATTTCTGTTCACCATATTCCTTAAGAATGACGATCGAATTTTTTGTACCATCTATGATGGTGGATTGTGTGCCAAGAGGACTCACCATTTCAGTCCGCGTCTTTGGACCTTTGATATAAACAGCGCTTGTAGCTCCGTCCAGGAAATCCGCACCTTGTGGCTTATCGGTTCCTGTGTTGATCACAATATCATAAGAGATGGTTCCTTCCGATATCCTTTTCTGTGCCATTGAAGGCAGTGAAGCAATGATCAAAAATGTTACTAATACCAGTCTGAAATGTTTCATGTGTTTTTATTATCCTTCTATAGACGAGTCAAATATCTGCAATAGTTGCGTAAAGAAAAATCCCGTCTTGTTAAAAGACGGGATTTGTTAAATCATTATAAATCAGTTCTTATTTTTTTTCTGCATCTCCTGAACCTTCTTCTGCTGTTCCTGCATTTGTTCCAGCCTTTCTGCCCATTTCGTCTTGGTCTTTGGCTTTTTCCGGTTCACTTCAATTTTTGCTAATATCTTATCATGGTCAATAATATAATTCTGAATGATGAATTGAAGCGCCAGGGTGATGATATTGGAAATCGTATAATACCATGTTAACCCTGAAGGCAAACCGTTAAAAACAAACAATAAAATGATAGGGAAAAAGTAAGGCATGTATTTCAACACAGGGTTGCCCTGGTCCGGTGTCATGCTCATGCTATAGATAGAGATCAGAAAGCTTGTTGCCACTGCTGTCAGCGTGAACAGGCTTAGGTGATTGCCCAGTAAAGGCATGTTGAACCCGAAGTGTAAAATGCTGTCATACTGTGAAAGGTCATCAGACCATAAAAAGTTTTTACCACGCAAAGCAACATTCGAATTAAAGAAACTATACAATGCAAAGAAAATCGGCACCTGCAGCAATCCCGGAATACATCCTCCCAATGGATTTACACCTGCCTCCCGGAACAGTTTCATTTGCTCCATGCTTATTTGCTGCTGGTCACTGCCATACTTGGCTTTCAGCTGCTCGATCTCTGGCCGCAATACTTTCATTTTAGCACCACTGAGGTAACTGGAATAGGTAAGCGGAGATATCAGTAAGCGAATGAACAGGGTCAGTAATAAAATGACAATACCATAGTTGTGGGCAAATTTGGTAAAGAAATCAAAAACAGGAAGAATGACCCAGCGGTTGATGTATTTGACAAATGAAAATATACCACTACCCAGGTTCACCATATCTTCCATATCATTGCCATAGGCTTTCAATATCTTATAATCCGTAGGACCATAATATATTGACATGGGTATAGAAGCGTTCGATGACGGAACGTGAATCTTTAAATTGGCAATAGCCTGGACTACTGTATTGGAATCGGTTGTTTGCGGAGCGGTCCAGTCAATACTTCCGGAAGTGAAATTATTTTTGGCGATCAATGTAGTATTAAAGAACTGCTGTTTTACAGAAACCCAGTTAACCGGCTTTTTGAACTCCTCTGTATTGCTGCTCATGGCAGAACTATGATCATATTCACCGTCTACCCTATAACTAACCTGTGATTGCTGTCTTTCGTATTTGAGGTCTTTTTGTAGTTGGAGGGCTTTATTCTGCCAGGTCAGGTTCAAGGTATTATTGGAAAGCAGTTGGTCTGCACCCGTGATCTCAAGGTTAAAATCAAGCATGTAGTTCCCTGGCTTTAAAACAAACTGGTGTTTGATCGTCTTTCCTGCAGAAGGTAATTCGTAGTTGACTACTATTGAATTATCTGCATTTTTTGTAACCTGCCCGCCTGTAAAATAAAAACTGCTGATAGAAGTTGTAGTATTGGGCGCGGGAATAATGGTATAATCAATTTTATCAAAACTGCTTGATGCCAGCTTTACATTGGTACTATCAGGAGCCTTGAAATTTTTCAGTTCAACTTTTTTTGGCTGTCCACCTTTATTGGAAAAAGTAACCCGGAGAACATCGTTCTCCACCACAGTTGTCTGTTCAGTGCCATTACTATAGGTTCCAAAGTCCCCGGCAATTGTTGGGTGGGACAAGGAGTCATTGTTAAGGCTGTCAGTTCTTTGCGGATTGGTGGTGATCTTTGGCTGGTTGGCTTTGGCTATGGAATCCTGTTTAGCCCTTTGCTTTTGGTAAGCAACCTGTTGCTGATTATTGAAATAAAAGTATCCAAAGAACAACAGAGCCAGTACAACAAAACCGATAACGGTATTACGGTCGAAATTCATCTTGTAGTAAATGATTTGGAGCCAGGTATGTTTTAAGCCTGACTGGCCTTCATACCCCTGTCCTTATTAAAGTCGGCAAAGATAGGCAGAACTCTCAATTGGCCGGATGAATTAAGGCACAAGGAGAACTTAAAACTTCTGTTAAGCTCAAACCTGTGCCTCTAATTGAAAAAATATGATTTATCAGATCATTTCACCCTGTAATAAGGGATTTCGGGCCGTGATCTTTTGTTCATTAAATCGTTTGGCGGCGCCCACAAAATGAACAAACAGGGGATGTGGGTTCTCCACAGTACTCTTTAACTCGGGGTGGTATTGACAACCGATAAAGAAGGGGTGATTGGCCACTTCCATGATCTCCACCAGCCCCGTTTCAGGATTCCGGCCGCTGGCTATCATGCCATTCTGTTCATATTGGTCCAGGTATTTATTATTGAACTCATAGCGGTGCCTATGCCTTTCATTGATCAATGTTACCCCATAGATCCTATAAGCCAATGTGCCCTCCTTGATCTCGCAAGGGTAAGAACCAAGACGCATGGTACCTCCTTTGGCAGTAATCTTCTTCTGTTCCTCCATCATATCTATTACGGGTTCGGATGCATGTGGATCCATTTCAGAAGACTGGGCGTCCTTAATGCCCAATATATCACGCCCGTATTCAATAACAGACATCTGCATACCCAGGCAAATACCAAAGAATGGCAAACCTGATTCTCTTGCAAACTTTACAGCAGTGATCTTACCTTCCACTCCCCTATGGCCAAATCCCGGTGCTACTAACAACCCATCCAGGTTTTCCAATTTCTCAGCAACATTATCACAGGTAATAAATTCTGAATGTATCGGAACCACCTGGACCTTGCATTCATTTACAGCACCAGCATGGACGAAAGCTTCTAAAATTGACTTATAGGCATCCTGGAGCTCAACATATTTACCAATTAACCCAATGGTGATTTTTGCTTTTGGATATTTTAGTTTATCCAGAAACTCCTTCCACCTGGCAAGTTCGGGTTCGTGAAAATTGGTAATATTTAATTTCTTTAAAACAATGAGATCAAGCTTCTCATTCATCATCAGCAAAGGCACTTCGTATATAGTATTGGCATCTGGCGCTTCAATGACCGCCTCTGTTTTAACATTGCAAAACAGTGCAATTTTTTTCTTTAATTCAATGGTAAGCGGTTCTTCAGTTCGACATACCAAAACATCGGGGAATACGCCACTTTCACTAAGAAGCTTTACTGAGTGTTGCGTAGGTTTGGTCTTTAATTCTTTGGCAGCTTTCAGGTAGGGAATTAGCGTCAGATGAACTACCAGGAGATCTTCCTCAGGTAATTCCCATTGCAATTGACGGATCGCCTCTATATAGGGAAGTGACTCAATGTCACCTACAGTTCCTCCTATTTCAGAAATGACAATATCATATTCATTTTTCTGTCCCAGTAAGATCATTCTTCTTTTGATCTCATCGGTAATATGCGGGATAACCTGCACCGTCTTACCTAAATAGGAACCTTCTCTTTCCTTATTAATTACCGTTTGGTAAATGCGGCCGGTGGTCACATTATTAGCCTGGGAAGTAAATATGTTGAGGAAACGTTCATAGTGGCCAAGGTCCAGGTCAGTTTCTGCACCATCTTCTGTTACAAAGCATTCTCCGTGTTCGTAAGGGTTTAAAGTACCGGGATCCACATTAATATAGGGATCGAATTTTTGAATGGTAACCCGCAATCCCCTTGCCTGTAATAACTTGGCAAGTGAGGCTGCAATAATTCCCTTACCTAATGAAGAAGTAACTCCGCCTGTAACAAAAATATATTTAGCCATTATCAATGGTTTGCCCTGTTGATGAACAGGAGTTTGAAAATTATACTGGTTGAATTAGAAATAAGCTACATCTTTTTCCGTTTCACCTGGATTTCAGGTCCAAAGGCAAAAGCATATCCATGTGGATAAAGGTCTCAAATCAATGTAAATGTGCTTACTCTATTGACCGTGCGGAATGGTCAAAATATTCCGGGGGGTCATGCAAACCTACAGCTATTTTTTAAGCGGGAAAAAGCTTTTAACAAACCTGTGGAAAAACGGTGGTTAAATCCTTAGAGCATTCCTAAAGCTTCTGATTCAATTTCTTTAGATAAATGCTTTTCAATGGATGAATCATACAGATCCTTCCAGTTGGTGATATGTCCCCAATCTGCACCGTCAATTTCAACTTTTCCAGTTGAAACCACCCCGATTTCATGGTGTGGGAAGTGTCTAATCGTATTTTCAAACGCTTCGAAATTTGCAGGAGAAATAGAAACAACCACGCGGCTTTGCGCTTCTCCAAACAGGAAGGCATCTTTGCGAAGGTCCTTATGGGTGCGAATGGTAAATCCTAATTCATTGGTAAACCCGCTTTCGCAAAGCGTAATGAATAAGCCACCCTCACTGAGGTCGTGTGCGGATTCAATGATCCCTTCTTTAATAAGTTCCGAGATCTTATTCTGCAGGTCGTATTCCTCTTCAAGGTCGAAATAAGGAGCCGGGGAATATTCAACACCTCTTAGCTTATGCAAATATTCCGAGCAATTCATATCATCTTTTAGATGCCCGATAATAAATATGGAATCTCCCTCGGTTTTAAAATTGAGGGTCATTTTTTTACCGGGATCATCTACTAAGCCAACCATGCCAATTGTTGGTGTTGGATAAACAGGACCTTCAGGATTCTGGTTATAAAAACTCACATTACCACCTGTGACCGGCGTATCAAATTTCCTGCAAGCCTCTCCCATTCCTTTGATGGCATTAACAAACTGGTAATATACTTCCGGGTCGAAGGGATTTCCAAAATTCAGGCAATTCGTTACGCCAAGTGGTTGCCCACCGCTGCAAATAATATTGCGCGCAGCTTCGGAAACTGCTATCATAGCACCTTTGTACGGATCGGCATATACATAGCGGCTATTGCAATCGACTGTCACCGCCAGGGCCTTTCCTGTTTCCCGAACCAATACAACTGCTGCATCGCTTGGGTTATTGGTGGAAGCATTTACGGTGCCCACCATACTGTCATACTGGTTATATATCCAACGCTTGGAAGCTATAGATGGTAATTGAATTAATTGTTCTGCCATTGCCTTTAGATCTTTAGGCTGTTCTATTTCCATGGTATCGAATTTCTCTATCTCATCGAAATAGGAAGGCCTGCGGAAATCCCTGTTGTATTGTGGGGCGCCTCCACCTAAAACCAGTTCCTGTGCTGGTATTTGAGCTTCCAGCTCACCATTGATATAAAAACTTAATAATCCATCAGTCGTTACTTCACCTATCACTGAACTTTCCAAATCCCATTTATCAAAAACTTTTTTAACCACATCTTCCTTACCTTTTTCCACTACCAGCAACATCCTTTCCTGGCTTTCACTTAATAACAATTCCCAGGCCTTCATATTCTGCTGGCGTGTAGGCACCTTATCCAGGTCTATCCTCATGCCCACCTCACCTTTAGCACTCATTTCAGCAGTGGAACAAATGATACCAGCTGCACCCATATCCTGCATACCCACTACTGCCCCCGTCTCTATGACCTCAAGACAGGCTTCCAGTAATTTTTTCTCCTGGAAGGGATCACCCACCTGCACAGCAGGTAATTCTTCCGTACTTTCTGCAGTGATGTCTGCTGAAGCAAAAGACGCTCCTCCAATTCCATCTTTACCCGTAGCGCTTCCTACATACATTACAGGGTTTCCTTCTCCCAATGCAGTTGCAGAAACAGTCTTACCTTCTTTAACTATACCCACACTCATGGCATTAACGAGCGGGTTGGTATGATAACAATTTTCAAAATAGATCTCCCCTCCAACGGTAGGAACTCCAAAGCAATTGCCATAATGGCCAATGCCATGTACAACACCAGCCAGGAGATGCTGTGTCTTTGCTTCTTCCAGGTCTCCGAAACGCAGTGAATTTAAGGCAGCAATAGGCCGGGCACCCATAGTGAATATATCCCTGTGTATGCCACCAACACCTGTAGCAGCGCCCTGGAAAGGTTCAATGGCGGATGGGTGGTTGTGCGATTCTATTTTAAATACAACACCATAACCATCACCTATATCCATCAAACCTGCATTTTCTTCTCCTGCCTTTACCAACATCCTGGATCCTTCTCTTGGCAAGGTCTTTAGCCATTTGATTGAATTTTTATAACTGCAATGTTCACTCCACATGCCTGAAAAAGCACAGAGCTCATTGAAATTAGGCGTGCGACCTAATTTTTGTTTTATGAGTTCAAATTCTTCTTCTGTCAGGCGTAGTTGCTGGGCTGTTTTTGCAGTAATTTCCATGATGTTGTTATGAAAGGCGCAAAGCTAAGGCCTAAAATGTATAAAATAGCAACAGCCTTAAAGCCATAAACCAATAACTAAAATCAAGGGTTAAATCAATATCTCCGGGAAGCTGTTATGCATCGTTAAGAGTTCTCAACTTCTTTTGGTATTTTGTGCCGATAAACTGAAACCGGTTGGAGCATTTGTTGTTTGCTGCTTATCTTATTTTTTTCGCATGGCTGATCACCAGGATCAAATTTTTCACTAAATCCGGATTAACTACCTCGCAATTAATCATTCTTTTTTTATTAAAAGTAATGGCGGGTATAGTGTATGGATGGATAGGCGTGTATTATGGCCAGATGGCCCAGATGGTTGATACCTGGGCGTATCATTACGAAAGCATCCAGGAATACCATTTATTGATCTCAGATCCGGCGGAGTTTGTGGCCAGTCTTTTCAGAAGTAATTATGAAGGCGGATATACCAATTTCCTGCAAAGCCACAACTCCTGGTGGAATGACCTGAAAGCTAATTTCCTCATTAAGATCATGGCCATCTGGAATGTTTTCAGCTTTGCACATTATTACATCAACCTGATCTTCTATTCTTTTATTACGCTGTTCGGACCTATAGCCATTTACAGGGTCATGAAAGATATTTTTCCACGCAGGAAAATTCCTGTATTGATTGCAACGTTTCTTATTCCTTCATTTATTTACTGGACCAGTGGGTTACATAAAGAAGGATTGATCTTTACCGGTCTTGGTCTGATATGCTACCATTTATACTATGGCTTTAAAGAAAACAGGTTCTCTATTTCCAGGTTATCGATGATCCTTTTAGGGTTCCTGCTTGTGTTGATCCTTCGGAATTTTTTGATCCTTCCCCTACTCACTGCAATCATAGCTTGGATAGCCAGTGAAAAATTACAATTGAAACCTATCAAGGTTTTCGGAATTATATACCTGGCTGCCCTGTTGATATTCTTTTGTGGTAAGTACATTAATCCCAGGCTTGATTTCCTTGATGCAGTAGCTGTCAAACAAAAAGAATTCATGGACCTCGGTGGAGGATCGGCCATACAGGTAAATTCCCTGCAACCAACGATCTCCAGTTTTATACAAAATACACCGCAGGCTTTTCTGTTAAGCACGATCCGGCCTTTTCCATCAGATGTGCATCACCTGCTATCTCTTGCAGCAGCAGCCGAAATCAATACTGTGCTCTTATTGTTTATAGTTTTTCTTTTCTGGAGAAGGAATGGGATCCATATAAATCCTTTTCTGATGTTTTGCCTGTTCTTTTCCTTTTCCGTCTTAATGATGATCGGGTATAGTGTGAATGTGTTGGGAGCCATAGTGAGATACAGGAGTATCGTGATCCCTTTCCTTATTGTTCCCCTGATGGCAAGGATTGACTGGGACAAAGTGGGAAGGTGGACATTAGGCAACATAAATAATAAAAATAATATTTAGTTTTTTATTCATTACCCTTCTAAATCTAAGCTCTGCATTGCATATTTTATAGTTTGCGAACAAGTTTATCCTCTTTTTTATCACATTTCACCAAATATTGTCAATTTATTCCTTAGGTTTTAATTTCTTTGCTGAAAAGAATAAAGCCTATGTCACTTCGATTTAATGCTCTCAACAACCTGTTGAATTTGCAAACGGTTCAACCGGGCAATTCAACAAAGATCACAGCCATTTTTGCGGAGAACGTATTTACCCACCAGGTAGCTAGACAATTTTTAAGTGATGAAGCCTTCAAAAGCCTGTTAGGGTCTATAAGGGCAGGACAAAAAATTGACCGTTCAATGGCTGCCCAGATAGCCAATGGAATCAGGGCATGGGCTGACACTAAAGGCGTTACGCATTTTACCCACTGGTTTCAACCATTAACCGGTACTACTGCCGAAAAGCATGATTCTTTTTTTACACTCAAGAGCGATGGTACCCCTATTGAGCAGTTTGAGGGTGATGCACTGATCCAGCAGGAACCAGATGCATCTTCTTTCCCAAGCGGAGGCTTACGCGCCACTTTTGAAGCCCGTGGTTATACTGCCTGGGATCCTTCCTCCCCCGCATTTATTATGGATACGGGATACGGCAAAACTTTATGTATCCCTACCATATTTGTTTCTTATACAGGCGAGTCACTTGATTACAAAGCTCCTTTGCTGAAAGCTATTGAAGCTTTGAACCACGCAGCGGTCGATGTGTGTAATTATTTTGACAGGAATGTTGCCCATGTAACGCCTACCCTTGGTTGGGAACAGGAATATTTCATTGTAGATGAAGGTTTGTTCAACGCAAGACCTGACCTGTTACTTTGTGGAAGGACTGTTTTTGGCCATAACCCTGCCAAAGGACAACAACTGGAAGATCATTATTTCGGTTCCATTCCTGAAAGGATCTATGCCTTCATGCTTGATTATGAGAATGAGGCTTACAAATTAGGCATTCCACTTCGCACGCGCCATAATGAAGTAGCCCCGGCACAATTTGAGTGTGCACCTATTTTTGAAGAAGTAAACCTGGCCGTAGATCATAATACCCTGTTGATGGATATTATGACACGTGTGGCTGCCCGTCATAAACTGAGAGTGCTTTTACATGAAAAGCCTTTTGCAGGAATTAATGGTAGCGGTAAACATAATAACTGGAGCATGGCCACCGATACGGGTGTGAACCTGCTGGCTCCGGGCAAGACTCCGAAGACCAATTTAATGTTCCTTGCATTTTTTGTAAACAGCATTAAAGCAGTACATGATTATTCCGATCTGTTAAGAGCTTCCATAGCTTCAGCGAGCAATGATTTTCGCCTGGGTGCAAATGAAGCACCTCCAGCTATTATCTCAGTTTTCATAGGCGAATACCTTACAAAGGTTTTACAGGATGTTAAGGCCAGGGTTACAGAAAAAATGGATGAAACAGATGAAAGCATGCTGAAGATCGATATACATCGCAGCATTCCTGAATTATTAATGGATAATACAGACAGGAACCGTACTTCTCCATTTGCTTTCACTGGTAATAAATTTGAATTCAGGGCAGTAGGTTCATCGGCCAACTGCGCCAATGCCATGACTGTTTTGAATACAATTATGGCTGATACACTGAAGAAGTTCAAGAAAGATGTTGATGGCCTGATTGAAAAAGGGGAGAAAAAAGAAATAGCTATCATGCATACCATTAGGGAATACATTGTAGCCAGTGAAAAAATATTGTTTGAAGGTGATGGATATAGCGAAGAATGGCAAAATGAGGCAGAACGCCGTGGCCTGCCTAATGTAAAAACAACACCTTTGGCATTGGATGCTATGGTTACAGAAAAAGCAAAGAAGCTTTTTTCTGATAACAACATCTATTCTCACCCTGAGCTGGAAGCACGACATGAGATTGAACTGGAGAAGTATATTAAGAAGGTGCAAATTGAAAGCAGGCTTATGGCTGAGCTTTCGACAAGCCATGTATTACCAGCAGCTGTACGTTATCAAAATATCCTGGTGGAGAATGTTAAGGGATTGAAGGATATTTGTTTGGGAGATGCGGCCTGCGCTCAGCGTACGGAAATACTTTCAAAAATTTCCGAGCATATCAATAAGGTAAGCGAGTTGACCGTTGCCATGATAGAAGCGAGAAAGAAAGCCAATAATCTTACCGATACCAGGGAGAAGGCACTTGCCTATTGTGCGGATGTCAAAGAAAAATTCTTTGATGAGTTAAGGTATCATGTTGACAAACTTGAACTGATGATTGATGATAAGGAATGGTACCTGCCTAAATACAGAGAACTTGTATTTTTAAGATAATACAGCGTAGTTAAATAAAAATCCCGCTTCATGCGGGATTTTTATTTTTTATAGTCTGGCAACTAACAAGTTCTCTTAATGCTTAGCATTAAGTTTTCAAAGTCCAGTACTATACTTTAAATAAATACAACAGATAGCGTAATAATGATCGCTAATACTACTGCAACGATTAAAGTGTCCTGTACTTTTTCATCATGAAATAGGGAGTAAATTTTTTTCATACACAGCAAATTTTAATGTGTTAACTCAAAAAGAGGTTTAACAAGTATACTGGATGCTGGTCTTTACTGTGTTTTTAAAGGGAAGGATTCTGGGATAAAAGTATAAACAATATTTTGAAAATCAAATACGTAAAACTACGATACCGCTTCACTTAACTCTAACCATCTCAATTCTTTGTCATCAATTGCCTGGTTAATTTCATTGATCCTGGCAGAGACTTCCTGTATCTTGTCATAGGGAAGGTTGCCGGCTGAAAGTTCTGCATATAAGCCTGTTCTTTCTTTTTCCAGCATTTTTAATTCATTTTCAAGGAGTTCGAACTCTCTTTGCTCCTTATAACTCAGCTTTTTCTTTAATAAAATGGGTTCAGCCTGTTTGGGCGTTTCAGTAGCTACCCTCAATTCAGGCGCTTCCTCTTTCATTTTTTGCCATTCTCTTAATTGTGAATAATTACCCGGGAAATCTTTTATTTCTCCATCGCCCTCAAAAACAAAAAGATGATCTACCAGGCGATCCATGAAATAGCGGTCGTGACTTACTATTACCAGGCATCCCTGGAATTCCAGTAAATAGTTTTCCAGCACGGATAAAGTCGGAAGGTCCAGGTCATTGGTCGGTTCATCAAGGATGAGGAAATTGGGATTGCGAAACAGCACGGTTAACAGGTGCAGACGTCTTCTTTCACCCCCGCTTAACTTATTGATATAGGTATATTGCTGTTCTGGAGGAAAAAGAAAAAGATTCAGAAATTGCGCAGCACTGAGCGATCCGCCATTGGCCAATGGAAAATTTTCTGCTATATTTTTCACGTATTCGATCACCCTCATATCTTCCTTCACCACCAATCCCTGTTGGGAATAATTTCCAAATACTACAGTATCACCCACATTGATCTTTCCGGAATCGACCGGCTCCAAATCCTGGATCATATTGATAAAAGTGGATTTACCAGCCCCATTTTTACCAACAATTCCCAATCGCTCCCCTTTTTTGAATGTATAATCGAATCCTTTTAGTATCTGTTTCTCCCCATAACTTTTGTAAACCTTTTTCATTTCCACAGTTTTGCCACCCAACCTGCTCATTTTGCTTTGCAATTGAAGTTCCTGGTCCATTAACTGCTGTTTAGCCTTTTTCTCCACATCATAGAAGGCATCTATCCGGCTTTTTGATTTTGTGGTCCGGGCCTTTGGCTGTTTCCTCATCCACTCCAATTCTTTCCTGTAAAGATTTCTTGCCTTATCCACACTTGCTGCTTCGCTTTCTTCACGCATAGCCTTTTTCTCCAGGTAATTCTCGTAATCTCCTTTATGCTCATAGAGGTTGCCATCTGATAGTTCCCATACTTCATTGCAAATAGCATCAAGGAAATACCGGTCGTGCGTCACTAAAAGTAGCGTGACATTTTCCTTATTCAGGTAATGCTCCAGCCATTCTACCATACTTACATCGAGGTGATTGGTAGGCTCATCCATGATCAGCAACACATGCTTGTGTTCAAAACCAATATCGATAAGTACTTTGGCCAGGGCGATCCTTTTTCTTTGCCCTCCACTTAATGTTGATACTTGCTGTTGTAGATTATGAATATTCAATTTACCAAGGATCTGCTTCACTTTTGCTTCAAAATCCCAGGCTCCCAGTTCATCCATCTTAATAAGTGAACTGCTGATCAAGGCATCATTGTGTGCTTCCATGGCAGCTTCGTATTCCTTGATCACTGTCATTACCGGGTGGTTGACATGGAAGATATTATCAAGGACAGAAGCATGATCTATTAATTTAGGCTCCTGTTCAAATAGTGCTACATCTACATTTTTATTGATCCAGATCTTACCATTATCCGGCACTTCAATCCCTGATATGATCTTTAAAAGTGTAGATTTTCCTGATCCGTTCCTGGCTACAAGGGCTATTTTGTCGCCCTCGGAAATATGAAAGGAAATATTTTCAAAAAGAGGTTTAATTCCGTAGGCTTTACCCAGGTTCTCAGCTGACACATAATGCATGCTGTAAAGGTAAAGGCATGAGCAGTAATGTATTTAGAATGATTTATTAAAGGTGTATATCCCCAAAAGCTTGAAGGCAGCATATGAACATACCTGCCTGTTAGGATTAAAAGAAAAAAGGTTTTCCATATGGAAAACCTTAATGCTTTTTAACGACCGAGGCCCCTTATCCAGCTTATTACTTCATCCTTGGTCTTACCAAGTTTATTTTGCATGCGGCCAAAAAATTCTTCGTCCTTGCCTTCTTCCCATTTAACATCATCATCTGTAAGGTCGCCATGAGCTTGCTTGGCTTTTCCTTTCAACTCATGCCATTTGCCTCTAAGTTCTAATTCATCCATAGTTGTTGATTTTAATAATAAAAAGAAATTTTTATGCCAGAGCCATTTTCACTTCCTCCAAAACTGGAAGCATGATATTAATAGCGCCGGGAAGAATCCTTGCTTTAACGGATTTTACCTTGCCTTTAAACTCGCCATCCACCTGGAAATAGGCTTTGCGATGAATATCTAATTCAAGTGTGGTAGTTGAGAATACTTCGATACGGTCAGGGTGGAATGAACGGTCCGTAAATATGGCTTTGATGATCTCAAATACATTCAGTTTTCTTACCACAATGACCTCGAATTTTCCGTCCGACACATCCCCGTCAGGATTGATATTGGCTCCTGTTCCATATTTACGGGCATTAGCCAGGGCAACCATATATGCTTTTCGTTTAACGGTGCTTTCATCTGTTTTTATAGTAACAGACATTTTTTGCTTTTCCCAAAGCACCTTTAAAAGTGCTTTCCCATAACCCCACATGCCCCTTTTTTTAGAAACCTCGAAATATTTGACCAGCATGGCATTTAGCCCTATATCACTCACATGCAGGCAGATCTCTTCCTCATTGATCTTTATAACATCAACCTTTTCGCACCTGCCTTCCATAATGACATTCAATGCATCTTCAACCACAAGTGGAATGGCCAGTTCTTTTGCCATTCCATTGGCTGACCCGGCAGGAATGATACCTAATGGTATAGATGTGTCTTTTAGTAATTCGGTAACCATTTTAACGGTTCCATCTCCCCCAACGGCAACCACACGGTCCGGTGAAAGTGTTTCAATATAATGCTGTAAGGATCTTTTGTCACTCTGGCCATTTAACAGATAAAACTCAGCCATATGGGGAATCTCTTTAAAATATTCCCGGATGGATGCTTCCCAATCCTGCTTTTCTTTTCCGCCGGAAACAGGGTTGATTACAAATAACAATTTCAAGGGCTGTTGATTGTGCATACTTATTGTATAGATAATCATACTATGCAAACAACTGACCAGCCAGCCCGAAGGGATTTGATTTCCCGTTTTTGGAATTGGATGGGTTTTACCAACGAACCTACCATCAAGGTCTATCATGGGTATGGACAAGGGGAACAAATGATGATTCATGGTCATGTTTTTTCTTTTACACCGCTGCCCAGGAAAAAGTACAGGAAAAGCATTATTTATAATACCCTTGCCCTGCTTCGATTATTTGTTGTCAAGCCTATGGCTGATGTTGATCTTATTATGGAGTGGAAGGATGAAACGTATTATTGCAAAACAGGGAATGATGGTTTTTTCAGGTTCACGTGGAAGGATAAGCCTCCTTTGCCTTGTGGATGGAATAATGTTACCATCAAAGCTTATCATGGGGACCAGGTCATTGCACAATCCACCGGAACTGTATTTGTGCCACACGAAACGCAATATGGATTCATTTCGGATATAGATGACACTTTTCTTATCTCACATTCGGCTAATATGCGCAAACGGCTATTTGTATTATTTACAGAAAATGCCCGGAGCAGGCAACCCTTTGAAGACGCAGTAAAACATTACCAGCTTTTAGCCAACAGCAATTCAAGTTCTGATGCTCCCAATCCTTTTTTCTTTGTTTCCAGTAGCGAATGGAATTTGTATGACTATATACTTGAATTCACTATCGTGAACCAGATGCCAAAGGGCGTGTTCTTACTAAATCAATTAAAATTATTCAGCCAGTTGCTAAAGACCGGGCAGAATAATCACCAAACAAAGTTTACAAGGATAGCCAGGATATTGGAAACCTATCCAAAACAACGGTTTGTATTACTGGGAGATAGTTCGCAACATGATCCTTATATCTATGAGGCGGTTGTGAATCATTTTCCCAGGCAGGTTCATGCAGTGTATATACGTGACATCCATGCGAAAAATCAACAAAAAGTAAATGATGTATTGTATAAGATAGAAGCCGCAGGAGTTCCCTGTTGTTTTTTCAAGCATAGTTCAGAGGCCATCATGCACTCCAGGAAGCTGGGCCTGATTCCTGGAAAACAAGCTTCCGTGGAAATTCAGGATCATTGATCCATGAGATTACAATGGCATATTTTTTAAAGCATCACTATTTAAATATCGAGTTATGGAAAAAAACCTTCACAATGACGAAGCCGCTAAAAAATTTAAAAAGCTAATCAATGATATCAATGTGTGTATGTTCATAACCAATAACCAGAAGGATGAACATACCAGGCCAATGGCAACTATTGAAGTGGAAGACGATGGCACGCTGTGGTTCTTTACCGACATCAGGTCCATCAAGGTGGAAGAGGTAAGTATTGAAAAGACAGTTCATCTTGTATATGCGCATCCGGGAAAGGAAAGCTATGTGGATGTTTGGGGAAAAGCAACTGTTCAGACAGATAGAAAACTGATAAAGGATAAATGGAAAACTATTGTGAAAGCATGGTTTCCAAATGGAGCAGATGATCCAAACCTTGCATTGCTAAAAGTAGTTCCTGAAAATATTTACTACTGGGATGCTGAAACAGGAAAGATGGTAGCTTTTTTAAAAATGGCTGCATCTGTTGTAACCGGCAAAAAGTTAGCGGACGGAGCAGAAGGCAAATTAAAAGTATAACCATCCATGAAGCAAAATAATATTATCCCTCCTAATCATACGGGCATTCAGACAAATACTGAAAGTTCTGAAGAATTAGATACTGAAAAGGAAGCGGAAGCTTTTTATAAGAAAGTGCTTCAAAGACTTCTGGATATCAATAACTGGCAGGATATCTCAGGAAAAGCTACTGCTTCCTTTCAATTAACGGATGATGCAGGGCAAGCTGTTGATAGAAAGGCACGAAAAGGTGACCATTTTAAAATTGATATTCCTGGTCCAGGTTCTGTTACGGGCGAAGGTTTTGACTGGGTTCAGATAGAAGCTATCGAAGAGCATGATGATCAAAAATCGCAATGGGCAGCTATCAGGGTCAGGCCTGCGACAAATCCACTAAATGAAAAAACAGATGTGGCCCATTTTTTCAGTGAAGACACTACTTCCACTTTCATGGTTAAAAGAGAAGGGAAGAAAGTGATTGCTGGCGTATATGGAAGGAATGAAAAGCCTAATACAAACACAGAAACACAAATTGATAAAATAAGAAACACTGCTATTGCAGCAGGGGCCATTACTGGTTTTTCTAAAATTCAATGGAAAAGCCTGGTGAATGGGCTGGTGAGTAAAGCATAAAATTCGTTTATGAATTTATTTTGCTAATTGCAATTGATTCATCATTTGCAGGTAAATGCTCCATCATTGTTTTTTCTTCAAAAAGGCTAACGTAAGAAGGACTTTCCGTTCCTTTCCATTTATCCCAAAAAGTAAAATAGAGTCCATAATTAAATTTGAATTGCTTATGGTGCAAAGAATGATGTGATGCACCAATCAGCCATTTACCAATGGGATGTTTATAAAAATTGGCAGGGTAAATCTCAATATCAAGGTGATTGATAACGCTGCTAAGCGTCATAATCGTCAATTGAAAGATCAATACATATAGGTGTAGTGGCAAAAACAATAATACGGCAGGTAGAAACACAGCCTGGAATATACCTTCGTAAGGGTGGAATGAAAAGGCAGTCCAGGGTGAAGTGATATTACTATCATGATGCACTTTATGCACTACCCTAAATACTTTAGGATGGTGCATCCACCTATGTAACCAGTAGTAATAACTTTCATGAAGGATTAGGGAGGTGAATAGGCTAACCGGGATCCACCAAAGAGGGTAATCACTCCAATTCATATATATCCTGGTATAGCCTTTCTGCCAAAGGATAAGCGTTAAGGATCCTGACAAGGAAAAAATAAATGCAGTAATACAGCTCCAGGCTACCTCTTTTTTAAATTGTCCTTTTTTATATGCCCTATGGTTGATCTTTCTTGAACTCCACTTTTGAGGAGACCACCAGTAAAAAACACTGTAAAATATTCCAGCCACCAGGAAATACCTACCTATGATGACGAGGAATAGAATAAGTGTTGCGGTCAAAAACCAAATGGGTGAAGTAAAATCAGGTATTCTCATTGTGATCTGCTGGTAAAAGTTAACAATTATAGTACCCGATTTGTTAAAATATTTAATTGATATATCAATAATTGATAAATCTCATTATCTTAGCATTGAAATATGGAAAGACTGGACCGGGTGATTTTCTACTCTTTGGATAAAACAATTAAAACGTACAGGCAATTTGCTCAGAAAAGGTTTTTTGAACAGGGTTTCGACATTACTATTGATCAGTGGCTGGTTTTAAATGCCCTTTATGAAAAACCGGACATTACCCAACTGGAGATAGCCGGGAAAGTTTTTAAGGATACTGCCAGTGTCACCAGGATTATTGACCTGCTTATCAAAAAGGGTTTATTAATAAGGGAAGCGCATAATACAGACAGGCGAAGATTTACCCTTGAACTAACGGCCGAAGGCAGGAAATTGATAACCAAAATTACCGGGGTGGTTGAACGAAACAGGGCTATAGCACTTCAGGGTATTACAGAAAAAGAACTGATCCGTATGAAGGAAACTTTGAATAATATCATTGATAACTGTAAAAAAGTTTTATGAGACAAGTTATTACAAAATCATTGCTGTTATTGATAGCCATTTGCTTTTTAATGGTCTTTACTGGCATAAGTTCAAAAGCTTGTGATAAAAATCAATATTCAAAGTGCTTCATGAAATTGAAAGCCAGGTCAAATAGCAGTCCTGTACTGGAAGCCCCTGCTGAACTAACAGATTTTATATTTACCAATTCACTATTGCGTTTTTAATGTTTTTGGCAAATACCTGATTTCAATAAAAATCGGATTGGACTTTGTAAAGCAACCTTGATCATTTCCTGGTTTATACGAATGTAAAATCCATCCCCGTTCTACATATTAAGCGGATCCATCCTTTCTTTAACAAATTCTTGTCAATTCCAATTTCACCTGGCACTTTTTTTCGAGTCATATTGTACATTAAATCGCTCAATATGAAAAAATTACTTACCCTTTTGATTGCAGTAGGAGCACTGGCCTCCGTCCAGGCACAGACTTCCAGGGATGAAGCACGCCGTGTTATTTTAGGCCAACCTAAAAATACTTCGAAGAATACGCCTAATACATCAAATCCAAGAGATGTGATCCTTGGTGGCGGCAATAATGGTGGTAATTATCCAAATACTTATCCCGGCAACTACCCTTCCGGTTCACGCCAGGCCCAGATAGACCAGGTCAACCGTGAGTATGACTCCAAGATCCAGTCTATCAGGAATAATCCTTACCTGACTCAGGTAGAAAAGGACAGGGCCATACGTCAACTGGAGAATGACCGTGCCAGACGCATCCGGGAGATTAATGGGCAAAGCGGCAATTATTCCAGGAAAAAAGGTAAGAAATATGATAATGATGACAATGATGACCAGTATGAAGGCCGTCATGATAATGGAAAGCATTTAGGATGGGAAAAAGGAAAAGGAAACCCTCACAAAAATGGTGGAAAAGGAAAGTTTAAAGATTAATGATTAAAAATATATTGTAATAAAAAACCCGGCTAATGCCGGGCTTTTTTATTTAATGAAGTTTAAATCCTTCAAGGAATTTAGTATTAAAATCACCAGACCTGAATCTATCATCCTGCATCAATTGCAGGTGAAATGGTATGGTTGTCTTTATCCCTTCAATTACATATTCGCTTAGAGCACGATACATGGTATCGATGGCTTCTTCCCTTGTCCTTGCAACGGTGATCAGTTTGCCGATCATTGAATCATAATAAGGTGGAATTACATAACCGGCATATACATGGCTGTCAACGCGTACCCCATGCCCTCCAGGTTGATGCAACACTGTGATTTTCCCGGGGGAAGGCCTGAAGTCATTATAAGGATCTTCAGCATTGATACGACATTCAATGGCGTGTAGCTGGGGTTCGTAATCCCTGCCAGAGATCCTTTCGCCCATTGCAATCTTTATCTGTTCTTTTATGAGGTCATAGTTGATAACTTCTTCAGTCACGCAATGTTCCACCTGGATACGGGTGTTCATCTCCATGAAATAGAAATTGCGATGCTTATCAACCAGGAACTCTATGGTTCCAACACTTTCGTAATTAATGGCGCTTGCAGCCTTCTTGGCTGCTTCTCCCATTTGAAAACGAAGTTCAGGGGTCA
Organism: Flavisolibacter ginsengiterrae DSM 18136; assembly: GCF_059568575.1. Taxonomy (NCBI): domain Bacteria; kingdom Pseudomonadati; phylum Bacteroidota; class Chitinophagia; order Chitinophagales; family Chitinophagaceae; genus Flavisolibacter; species Flavisolibacter ginsengiterrae. The sequence goes on along the minus strand of NZ_JCANTR010000012.1, from coordinate 155,094 downwards.
TAAAAGGAGAAGGCGATTCTTCTACCAGCTTTTGATGCCGGCGTTGAATGGAGCAGTCCCTTTCACTGAGGTGACAAACAGTTCCATACCGGTCACCTGCAACCTGGATCTCTATATGCCTTGGCTCTTCCACGAACTTTTCCATATAGATACCATCATTTTTAAATGCGGCACCTGCTTCTGCTTTCGCAGTATTGTAAGCCCTTTCCATCTCGCTGTCTTCCCAAACAATACGCATTCCCTTACCTCCACCACCTGCAGTGGCCTTTAAGATAACAGGATAACCCATATCCTTTGCTAGCCCCCTGGCTTCTTCAAGACTGGATAATAATCCATCACTTCCTGGAATAACAGGAACCCCCGCTTTGATCATTGTTTCTTTTGCGGAGATCTTATCTCCCATCCTGTTGATCATTTCGGCTGTTGGCCCAATAAATTTAATTCCATGATCAGCACAGATCTGGGAAAATTTGGCATTTTCAGCCAGGAATCCATATCCCGGATGAACAGCATCGGCATTGGTGATTTCAACTGCTGCCATGATGTGTGGGATGTTTAAATAGGAATCACTGCTTTGAGGCTTTCCTATACAAACTGCTTCATCTGCAAATTTTACATGTAAACTGTCCCTGTCCGCAGTAGAATAAACGGCAACCGTTTTAATACCCATCTCCCTGCATGTACGGATGACACGAAGAGCTATTTCTCCACGGTTGGCAATTAGTATTTTTTTAAACACGTTATATGTATTTGAATTTGGAAATGTAGAAATGACCGTAACGACTATTTGACATAAGGTCTGATTTCCAAATTAGCTGGGTTCAACAAGGAAAAGAGGTTGATCGTATTCAACAGGAGAAGCATCCTCCACAAGGATTTTCACGATCTTGCCTTTAACTTCACTTTCAATCTCATTAAAGAGTTTCATAGCCTCTATAATGCATACTACTTTACCCGGAGTTACCTCGTCGCCAATTTCTACAAAAATGGGTTTATCAGGAGAAGGTCTGCGGTAAAAAGTACCTATCATTGGACTTTTTATGGTTACTGTATTGGCCGGGTTGTTTGCAGTTGCCGGGCTTTGTTGAGTGGAGGCAGGTGCTGGATTTGAATTACCCAGCGGCATTGGTTGATTTTGCTGGGGCAATGAAGGGTAATTCATTGTTGAAGAAGCGGTAACCAATTGGGTTATTTGCTCTTCTTTTTGCCGGATTGTTATTTTAAATTCTTTCTGTTCAATCGATACTTCACCAATATTCGAATCGTTGACCATATTGATCAACTCCTGAATTTGCTTGAAATCCATTTGTTTCAATTTAATTTGATTTTGGTTAAAACAGGCGGCTAAGATAGGATATCTGAATGATAATGTCTTTTCAAAGGATTATTCCTATTCAAATCACAAGGATGCCTATTTGAATTTGATTTGCAATGAGTTATTAATATATTTTAAAATAGAAAAGTCCTGTTTTACCAGGACTTTCCATATATAATTGTCAGAAGACATGCGATTATTCAAAATTCCTGTCTTATTGTTAGATTCTTGAGTTACTCTTTTACACGCTCTACATATTCACCGCTTTTGGTATTTACGCGGATCAATTCCCCTTCATTTACAAACAAAGGAACCATCACAGTTGCCCCTGTTTCTACGGTAGCTGGTTTTAGAGTCCTTGTAGCAGTATCACCCCTTAATCCAGGCTCGCTGTAAGTAACCCGGACCACCACTTTTTCAGGCAATTCAACACTCATTGGAGTTTCGGTCTCAGTATTAAATAATACAGAAACTGCATCACCATCTCTCAGGAACTGGGGAGCATCAATAAGATTCTCAGCAACAGCTACCTGTTCAAAGGTCTCATTATCCATAAAATTATACCCTGTATCATCTTTATATAAGAACTGGTACTCTTTCCTTTCCACACGGACAGGATAAATCGTATCTCCACTATTCCATGTCTTTTCTATACTCCGGTTATTGTCCACTCCTGTAAGTTTGGCCCACACTTTTGCGGCTGCACGGGCAGTTTTATTTTCACCAAATTCCACTACTTTGTAAAGACTGCCTTCAAGTTTAATAATTAAACCCCTGCTGATATCTGCTGTAGATGCCATAAATAAATTATGATTTAAATACTTTTAGAGGCGGCAAAAGTAAGGAAATAGGCTCGATAACGATTACACATCAAATGGCACTATTTTTTAATCCTACAGATTTAAAGAGCTGTTTTAATGTGTACCAAGTGCTTTAGGGCTTTTAAAATGTATAAACCGTTAACTTATTCCTTCCTTATCAGCGTATTATTGTTAAACAACATAAACGGCTTTGGTCAGTATTCTACAATAATTGACTTAGTCACACCCAATTATAAAAAAGTTATTGCCGGAGCGGAGTATGAAAGAAATTTATTCCATCAATGGTTGTGGGGCAAAGATTACCGAAAAGAATGGACCACTGTAATCAGTGTTCCTGTCTTGAACCTTGATTCTGCTTATGGAGGCTTAACACCTGTTAAAGAAGGTGGTGGCCGGCAAACCAAATCATTAAGACTGGTAGATGCCAGTGGGAAAAATTGGGTTCTGCGAAGTGTCAATAAAACCTATTTGGGGGCTCTGCCACAAATAGTCCAGGGAACTTTCGTTGAAAAACTGGCTAATGATCAAATTGCCACCAATCACCCTTATGCGGCTTTAGCTGTTCCTACACTGGCACAGGCAGCAGACGTATTTCATACTAACCCACATTATTACATAGTTCCGCATAGCGAACGTTTGGGGGAATACAATCAAATCTTTGCCAACATGCTTTGCCTGCTGGAGGAAAGACCAGATGAAACGCAGGTGGATAATGCAAGCTTTGGGAAGCCTGAAGACATAGTGAGTACCGAAAAAATGATGGAAAAAGTGCTGGAAGAAAATGACCATGTCATGGACGAGGAGGCTTATTTGAGAACAAGGTTATTTGATATGTTGATTGGCGATTGGGGACGTCACGAAGACAACTGGCGTTGGGCAAAATTTGACAGTGGAAGCTTCAAAATTTACAGCCCTGTACCCAAAGACCGTGACCAGACCTTTGCAAAATTTGAAGGTGTTTTATTAAACCTTATTATCAAGCTCGGAAAATTCAAAGAGTTGCAGACATTCGAAGAAGAAATCAAAAATATAAAATGGTACAACTATCCCGCTTATGAAATAGATAAGCGATTTACCAATAGCCTTTCCCTGCAGTCCTGGTTGGATGCTGCTTTATCATTACAACTTGCTATAACAGACCAGGTGATAGACAATGCTGTCATGCAAATGCCCCAGGAAATATATGACATATCAGGAAAGGAGATTGCCAGGAAGATCAGGTCACGAAGAGATCATATCGGAGCGTATGCAAAAGAATATTATACTTTCCTTGCCAGGAATATTGAGATCCCGGGAACTAAAGAATCTGAATTATTCAAAGTCACCAGGCTCAATGACGATTCTACATCAGTAAATGTTTACCGTATCAATAAGGACGGTGAACAGGGCAGAGCACCCATCTATTCAAGAACATTTTTAAATAAAGAGACACATGAGATACGCTTGTATGGAGTTGGAGGAAACGATATTTTCCAGGTCATGGGAGTAGCCAAAAAAGGTATAAAGATCACTGTCAGAGGTGGACCCGAAAAAGATTCAATGCTTGACATTTCTTATGTTGAAGGATGGGGACATAAAACTAAATTTTATGATAATCCCGGAAACAGGATTATAGCTTCTGCTGAAACAAAAGTTCATCTTTCCCGGTTTCCCTCTATTAATGCATACAGGTATGATGTGTTTAAATACAACTCCCGGGGTTTAAAACCCAGTTTTTTCTATAATAATTATTACAGGTTTTATATTGGGGCTGACTATAGTTTTACCAAGAATAAAGCAAGAGATGGCAGCTTTAGCGCCAAACATAGCATTGGTATAAATTATTCATTGGTTGAAAAATCCTTTCACCCTTATTATGAGGGAACATTCAGCGAATTGATCGGAAGATGGAATTTTAATGTAAGTGCCGGATATGATGAAGTACGCCGGTTTAATTATTTTGGGCTGGGAAATGAATCGGTTCCACGGTCAGATGATATCGAATACCATTATTTGCGGTTAAAAGATATATATGCCTCTTTTGGAATAGACCAGGTATTTCTTACCCATCATAACATCCGGCTGGATTTTCTTTATAATGGTGTGAAGGTAATTGATGATAAAGGCCATTTTACATCCAAAGAACAGGGTTATATACATCCATCTGCCTTTAACTACAATCATTTTGCAGGCAGTCAATTGAGTTATTCATTTACTCAAACAAATGATAAGATCATTCCAACAAAGGGCGTAAATTTTAAACTAACAGGTTCCTATACAAAGAATGTAAGTGAACCAGGTCATTCTGTTGCAAAACTTGGCTCTGCACTGAATATTTATTTGCCACTGTTCAAACCTTTTTCTATATCTATCAAATCCGGAGCCTCCACTCTTTCCGGCGATCCTGAGACCTACCAGTATAATACCCTTGGGGGATATTATACTCTCAGGGGTTTCTGGAGATACCGGTTTTATGGCAGATCGGTTTTTTTTAATCAAAATGAACTCCGTTGGCTGCCAGAAGTGAAAGGGTATTGGTTTAGCGGGAAAATGGGACTAGTAGGTTTTTATGACCAGGGGCGTGTATGGCAACCTGGTGAAACTTCCACAAAATGGCATCATGGTTATGGAGGAGGCATTATTCTTTCACCATTCAATAAGATTTCAATTGCTGTAACCTATGGTATTTCAGAAGAAACAACCCGAACAAATATCAGGCTTGGAAAGTTTCTTTGATATATAGCTATATGTTTGCAAATCCAATTTGTATTAAAACTCTTTATGAAATACTGGTTTCTGAATTTGTTTTTTGTGTTTTTGACATTAGGTAGCTATGCCCAGGTAGACTCGATCACACCGCCTTATAAAAGATTTCCTTCCTTACCACCTGTGCAGCTATTACTAAGTGACAGCACTACTTTATATACAAAAAAAGATATTCCTGGTAATAAACAGGTGTTGGTAATGATCTTTAGTCCTGATTGCAGCCATTGCCAACATGAAACAGAAGAAATACTGGCACATAAGGAACAACTAAAAAATGTGCAAATTCTTATGGTAACCTTTCATCCATTGTGGCAAATGAATGAATTTGTGTCCCACTATAAATTAAAAGACCAGCCAAACATTATTGTTGGCAAGGACATTTATTTGTTATTGCCAGGATTTTATGCACTTCATAATCTACCCTACCATGCCTTATATGATAAAAAGGGAGAATTATTGAAAGTATTTGAAGGTTCAATGGATTTTGAAAAGATCATTGAATCTTTTCAAAATTAATTTTGCCCATCCAATTATTGATGGAGCCAACTGGTTATTGATTGAACATTCAATCTCCTGTTAGTTTAATTTCCAGATTTATTTCCATATTCCTACTTAATTTTAGCGCCAATCTTTTTACCTATGCCTTCAAACGCTAATAGACAATTTCTTGATTTTGAGAAGCCTATCAAGGATCTGATTGATGAGATAGAGAAGTTGAAACATGCATCTGAACATAAAAAGATCGACTACTCTGAGATGATCAGCAAACTTGATCAGCAAATACTGGAACGTAGAAAAGAGGTTACCCAGAACTTAAGCGCCTGGCAAAAAGTGCAGTTAAGCCGCCATCCCGACAGGCCCTATACCATGAAGTATATACAAAATATGACCACCAACTTCGTGGAATTGTTTGGCGACAGGAATGTGAAGGATGATAAAGCCATGATAGGTGGATTTGCCATGCTGGAAGGCGAAACGGTAATGATTATCGGCCAGCAAAAAGGAATTAATACCAAAACAAGGCAACTCAGGAATTTTGGAATGGCCAATCCTGAAGGTTATAGAAAAGCTTTACGCCTGATGCGTCTTGCGGAAAAATTCAATAAACCTATAATCACTTTGATCGATACTCCCGGAGCTTACCCGGGACTTGAGGCTGAAGAACGTGGCCAGGGTGAGGCTATTGCGCGCAATATTTATGAAATGATACGCTTAAAAGTGCCCGTGATCTGTGTTATTATCGGTGAAGGTGCGTCTGGTGGTGCTTTAGGAATTGGTGTAGGTGACAGGGTATATATGATGGAAAATACCTGGTATACGGTGATCTCACCTGAAAGCTGCAGCTCAATTCTTTGGCGAAGCTGGGATAAGAAAGAAATTGCAGCGGAACAATTAAAACTTACTGCAGATAATATGAAAGATTTTGGATTGGTTGATGGGATCATTCCGGAACCTGCAGGTGGTGCGCATTGGGATTATATGGAAGCTTCCCAAATATTAAAAGATTACCTGGTAAAGGTGTTGCAGGAGCTAAAACCAATTTCTCCCGAAGAACGCATCAATCAACGCATAGAAAAATTTGGTAAAATGGGCTTCTGGCAAGAGGTTTCAGAAAACGCTCCCGGGCAATTCCAGGGAAAAACTAACTAACTAACAATTAAATTACCGCTAAGAATATGTCAGTAAGAGATCTGCTAAAAGGAACCGGAGTAGCGCTGGTAACTCCATTTAAGAAAGATGGCTCTGTTGATTATGACAGCCTGCATAAACTGATCGACCACGTAATTACAGAGGGTGTAAATTATGTTGTAACGCTGGGTACTACAGGAGAAACACCTACATTGACCAGGGAGGAAAAGATTGAGATCGTTCACTTTACTTTCTCAAAGGTTTCTGAACGCGTACCGGTAGTTGTGGGAATTGGGGGTAATGATACAAGGTCTATAATACATGACCTGGAAACTTATCCGCTTGAAAATGCTATTGCAGTTCTATCGGCAAGCCCATATTATAACAAGCCTTCCCAGGAAGGAATATTTCAACATTATAAAGCGATAGCGAACGCTACTTCCAAACCCATTCTATTGTATAATGTTCCCGGAAGAACCGGAAGTAATATTACCGCTGAAACAACGATCCGCCTGGCAAATGAAGTGGACAATATTCACGGTATTAAAGAAGCAAGCGGCAATATGAACCAGTGTATGCAAATATTGCGTGACAAGCCCCAGGAATTCCTTGTGGTCAGTGGGGATGACAACCTGGCCCTGGCCCAGATAGCCTGCGGTATGAGAGGTGTTATCAGTGTAGCTGCCAATTGCTTTCCCAAAGATCTTTCGGCAATGGTGGAAGCAGCCCTCCAGGATGACTTTACAACTGCAAGGGTGCTAAACAACAAATTATTGATGGGGTACGAACTTTTATTTGCTGAGAACAATCCAGCAGGTGTCAAAGCCGTACTTTCTGAAATGGGAATAATAGAAAACTTTTTACGCCTTCCGCTTGTTCCCTTGAGCGCCGGAGTTCATAAACAGATTCAGGAATATCTTCCAAAGTTGAAATAATTGAATGACTATCAGAAGGATCTTATTTTGCTTATTCTTTTTACTGCCGCACCTTATATTATTTGCCCAGCATAAAGTCACTTTTATTGTTAGCAATGTACCAGCCTATCATAAAAGTTCAGATGATATCTACCTCGCAGGTTCCATGAATGGATGGAACCCAGGTGATGAAAAATTCAGGCTTAAAATAGTATCCGGCCATCCATCGCTTTCTATTGCACTACCAACCGGGAGTTATGAATTCAAATTCACTAAAGGCTCATGGGATAAGGTAGAATCAGGGAACAATGCTTTCCCTTCGGAAAACAGGAGGATTCTGGTTGACAGGGATACCGTATTGGAAATAAGTATTGAACACTGGTCAGATCATTTTCCGAAAAAGGAAAGAGTCCATACTGCTGGAAAAAATGTTCAAATTATTGATACCGCTTTTTTTATTCCTCAACTAAACCGGACGCGAAGGGTCTGGATATACCTCCCCTCCTCCTATGCATCCTCCAGGAAAAAATATCCTGTTTTATACATGCACGACGGTCAGAATGTCTTTGACGAAGCAACTTCAGGATATGGTGAATGGGGTGTTGATGAAGCGCTTGACACGTTGGAAAATCAATCACATGAAATGATTGTTGTGGCCATTGATAATGATCCTGTGCACCGCATCAATGAATATTCTCCCTATGACATGGAAAAATATGGGAAGGCCGAAGGAGATGCATATGTTGATTTCCTGGTAAATAATTTAAGACCATTTATCAATAAGCACTACAGAACAAAAAAATGTGGTCGCCATACCTTTATTGCGGGCAGTTCAATGGGTGGATTAATTTCCTTCTATGCACTGATGAAATACCCTAAAAAGTTTGGTGGCGCAGGTGTTTTTTCACCTGCCTTCTGGATCACTCCCCAGTTAAAGAATATAGATCCTCACAAGGCCAGGAAAATAAAAGGTAAGATTTACTTTTTTGCAGGGCAACAGGAAAGCGACTCAATGGTTCCTGACATGCTATCAGTTTTTGAACAAATGCTGCAACATTCAAAAGCAAAGATGAAAACGGTGATCCGGGCACAGGGAAAGCATAACGAAGCAACATGGAGGGCTGAATTTCCCTTGTTTTATAAATGGCTTACTGTTAAAAATTAAATGGTAGGCATAAACCTGCTTAATGAGCTTCATAGGTATTGCCTTCAATAGCCAGTTCCGTATTGACAAAGACTTCTCTTGCTTCACTTTCAAATTGCTCCAACGTACTATATTTTGAGCTAAAATGCCCGATGAGCAACTTCCTGACATTTGCTTTTTTAGCAATTTCTGCCGCTTGTTTAGTTGTGGCGTGAAAGCGTTCCAATGCTTTTTCACGCATATTGTCCAGGTAAGTAGTTTCGTGATACACGAGGTCTGCACCATTGATAAATGGAATGATATTCTCATCATATTTCGTGTCGGCACAAAAAGCATATTTCTTACCCTTCTCCGGTGCCGATGTCACTTCATCATTATTGATCCTTTGCCCCCGGGGCGTTATATAATCAAGCCCATTTTGAAGACTGGTGTAAAAGCTGACCGGGATATTTAATTTTCTAACCTTATCAATCAGTAATTTTCTTTTTCCCTCTTTTTCCTCGAATAAAAAACCATAACATTCTATCCGGTGGGTTGTGGGAAAACAACTTATTTTGATTTTTTCATCATCTACCAATACCTCTCCTTTAGTTAGTGTATGAAAATAAAGTTTATAGGGAAGGATGGTGTCTGCTACCCTCATTTGCATTTCAATGATCTGTTGCAAAGGTGCGGGGCCATACACATGCAGATCCTGTTTATGTGATAGCAGTCCAAAAGTATTTAACAACCCCACCAGTCCAAAATAATGGTCACCATGTAAATGAGAAATGAAAATGTGAGATATTTTCCCCCTGCGGATCTTATACTTTATCATTTGAATCTGTGTCCCTTCCCCGCAATCAACCAGGTAATTATTCCCATCGTGTGAAACTACCTGGCTGGTAGGATGACGATTAAATGCCGGCACTGCTGAATTATTCCCCAAGATCGTTACAGACAACATGAATTAAAGATAGGGCGTCAAAATAATCAGAATAATTAATACTTATGTAAAGTTTGTTCTATTTGCCTCAAATAGCTGCTACCAAATAATAATAAATGAATAAGCAATGGATAAAGATTACATACTTCCCACTGTTCCCTGTGATTAAGAGGGAATGGATTATAATATTGATAGCTGTCGTAAAACTTTTGATCGAAGCCACCAAATAATGTGGACATTCCAAGGTCTACAGAAGGGTGACCATAATAGACAGCAGGATCGATCAAAACCGGGTCTGATGCCTGGTTACACATAAAATTTCCACTCCACAGGTCTCCATGAACCAATACGGGTGTTTGTTTAGCGTCAAAGATCTCTGGCAATTTGACTATCAAACGATCAAATAGATCAATATGAGCAGGGGTAAGTACCCCTTTATCAAAACACCTGGAAATTAAAAGCCGCAACCGCTTTTCAGTAAAGAAACTTAGCCAGTTATTGGATGGTTCATTTAACTGCACCACACTGCCCATATAATTATTTGTGTCTAACCCAAAATAGTCATAACTGTTTTGATGAAGGGCTGCTAATTGCTTACCGAATCTTTCCCAAAATCTTTTATCTCTGTTTCCGGGGGTTATCCACTCCAGAATCAAAACCTGTTGATCAAAAGATTGGAAACAATGTATGATCTCAGGCACTTTAATCACTGCCTGTTTTTTAATAAGCTGTAAACCCTGGCACTCCTTTTCAAATAATTGGGGAAATTTTGTAGCAGAATTGATCTTGCAGAAATAAGAATTGTTTTGGAGGTCAATCCTGTACGTTTGATTAATAGAGCCTCCTCCAATTGGCTGAAATTTAACCTTGTTGGAAAGATGTCCTCCAGGCACCAGTAATTCCTGAATAAAATTTGCCAACTGGGTAATCAGCATGGGATAAATTTCTTGAAAAGAGTACTTTACTGAGGGAATGATTTGCTTCTATTGATCAAAATCATCACCGCTCAACAGCTCTCTTTCTATTTCTTCCATTTGAACAATATCGTAGGCTTCACTTTCGGTGGGGGTAAAGTTCATTATTTCCAAAAGCTCCTTTTCGTCCAGGAAAGACTCAACATTCTTTTGAAGGCAGCAAACCACAAAAGAAGCCCCTTCTTCATAAAACTTTTGCTGAACCCTTACGAGGGTTTCTGCGGCTTCCTCTTCCATATTGGCTACACCATCAAGGTTGACAACCACATTCTTTGTATTATCTTTAAGTAGTTCTAGTAATTGGCGGTTCAACTCTGCTGCCATTATAGCAGTAAAGTTCAAAGTTTCAACACGGATGACATGAAATTTCTCTTTGGTATCAGTTTTGACTTCCATACATAATAGCCGGAAAGACTTAACATTTCCGTCTTACCCTGCTCAAAAATATTTTTTATTATTGTATAAAGCACAACTATTAAAATGGATAATAATTTTTCCTCACAAGTAAAAGAGATCATATCGTTCAGCAGGGAGGAAGCATTAAGGTTAGGTAATGATTTTATAGGCACGGAACATTTATTGCTTGGATTAATTCGTGAAGGTGATAATACAGCGGTTAGAATATTAAAAAGTTTTAACGTTGACCTATACGAATTACGTAAAGAAATAGAATTAGCTGTAAAGGATAAAACAGGTAAAAACATTGCTAACATAAATAGCTTACCTCTGACAAAACAAGCTGAAAAGGTGATCAGAGTAACGGTTCTTGAAGCAAAGGCACTTAAAAGTCCTACTGTGGAAACAGAGCATTTAATGCTTTCCATATTAAAGAACAAAGAAAACATAGCAACTCAAATCTTAAATCAATTTGACGTGGACTACGATCTATTCAGACAGGAACTCGGGGTAATGAAATCAAATGACCCCCGCGCAGAATACCAGGAAGAAAATGACGACGATTTTGACGAAGAAAAGAAATACTCCCAGTCAAAATCCCGCCAGGCTGGTGCTACTAAAAGCAAGACACCTGTATTGGACAATTTTGGTAGAGATATTACCAAGCTGGCTGAAACAGGGACACTGGATCCCATAGTTGGTCGTGAAAAAGAGATCGAAAGGGTGTCCCAGATCCTATCAAGGCGTAAAAAGAACAACCCTATTCTTATAGGCGAGCCTGGCGTAGGTAAAACTGCCATTGTGGAAGGTTTAGCCCTTAGAATTGTTCAGCGCAAGGTTTCCCGTGTACTTTTTGATAAAAGGGTCATTTCCCTTGACCTGGCTGCCCTGGTAGCCGGTACAAAATACAGGGGTCAGTTTGAAGAAAGAATGAAGGCCATCATGAATGAACTGGAAAAGAACCGTGACGTAATCCTCTTCATTGATGAGATCCATACTATTGTAGGTGCAGGTGGAGCTTCGGGTTCCCTGGATGCCTCTAATATATTCAAACCTGCTCTTGCACGTGGTGAACTTCAATGTATTGGTGCTTCTACCCTGGATGAGTATAGAATGTACATTGAAAAAGATGGTGCCCTTGACCGTCGTTTCCAGAAGGTAATGATCGATCCGCCAAGTGTGGATGATACCATCCTGATCCTGAATAATATCAAGTCAAAATACGAGGATTACCATAATGTCAATTATGACCAGGAAGCCATTGACGCCTGCGTTAAACTAAGCGACAGGTACATTACGGACCGTTTATTACCAGACAAAGCCATAGATGTAATGGACGAGGTTGGCGCACGTGTTCACTTAAAGAATATCAATGTGCCTCAAAATATCCTTGACCTTGAAAAGAAAATAGAAGATATAAAGGTTGAAAAGAACAGGGTGGTAAAAAGTCAAAAATTTGAAGAAGCCGCTGCACTAAGAGACACAGAAAAGCGCCTTGGAGAAGAATTGGACAAGGCCAAAGCACAGTGGGAAGAAGAAAGCAAGCATAAGCGTTATCCTATAGGAGAAGAAGAAATAGCAGAAGTGATCAGTATGATGACAGGCATACCGGTTAAGCGCATGGTGGAAGCCGAAACGCAAAAGCTGCGTAAGATGGCTGATGAAATGAAAGCCATGGTTGTTGGACAGGATGAGGCTATCAGCAAGGTAGTCAAAGCCATCCAACGTAACCGTGTGGGTTTGAAAGATCCGAAGAAGCCAATCGGTACATTCATCTTCCTTGGTCCTACAGGTGTAGGTAAAACAGAATTGGCCAGGGCCCTGGCCCGCCATATGTTTGATTCTGAAGATGCTCTCATCAGAATTGATATGAGTGAGTACATGGAGAAATTTACTGTGTCACGCTTGATTGGTGCGCCTCCGGGATATGTAGGATATGAAGAAGGTGGACAGCTGACTGAGCGTGTACGTCGCAAACCTTATAGTGTCATATTATTGGATGAGATAGAAAAAGCGCATCCTGATATTTACAATATACTGTTACAGGTTTTGGATGATGGACAATTGACAGATGGTCTGGGTAGAAAGGTGGACTTTAAAAATACGCTGATCATCATGACCTCTAATATAGGTGTTCGCCAGTTGAAAGACTTTGGAGAGGGTGTTGGTTTCGCAACGGCTTCCAGGGTTCAAAACCAGGATGAAGCTAATAAGGCAGTCATTGAAAAAGCATTGAAGCGTACCTTCTCTCCTGAATTCCTTAACAGGATAGATGATGTGATCATCTTTAATTCACTGTCCAAGGATCATATCTTCGAGATCATTGATATCCTGATGAAAGGAGTAATGAAACGCCTTACCAATCTTGGGTTTAGCCTGGAATTGACCGAAGACGCAAAAGGATTTATCGCGGATAAGGGTTATGACCAGCAGTTTGGTGCCAGGCCGCTTCACAGGGCTATTCAAAAGTACCTGGAAGATCCACTGGCAGAAGAAATACTGAATATGAATATCAAGCCTGGAGATGTTCTTGAAGCAGACCTTGATAAAGAGAATGGCAAACTAACCTTCTCATTAAAAAAAGGTGTTACGGAAGAATCAAAAGCCTCTTAAATAGAATCGAATAATAGCAAATCCCGCCATTGGCGGGATTTCTTTTTTTACAGACTATCATCCCAGATAAATCTAATCACCACCAACCATTAAAAACTTCATTTATTAGAATGCTCTACTATCAACAGTTTTTTGTTGTATGATTTATTGCATGCATTTTTGCATTGGTTGATATGAAAAAGATAATAATTACGATAGATGGTTGGTCTTCCTGTGGAAAAAGCACTTTAGCCAAACAATTGGCCAAAGCATTGAATTATATCTATGTTGACAGTGGCGCCATGTACAGGGCCATTACCTTATATTTTTTACGCAATCATATCGACTGGACCCATAAAAAAGAAGTCCATAATGCTTTAAAGGATATTTCACTGGAGTTTATTTATAACCCTAAAAGTGAAAGGTCTGAGATATACCTGAATGAAGAGAATGTAGAGTATGTGATCAGGGATATGGTAGTTGCGGAAAAAGTTAGTGATGTGGCTGCCATTAAAGAAGTAAGGGAATATGCAGTTGCGCAACAACAAAAAATGGGAAAGAACAGGGGAATTGTAATGGATGGACGAGATATTGGAACTGTTGTTTTTCCAGATGCCGAACTCAAGATCTTTATGACAGCTGATAATGCTGTGCGGGTTGAAAGGCGATTCCAGGAACTCTATGAGAAAAATCCGAATGTTACCATTGAAGAGGTCAAGAACAACCTGGAATTAAGAGATTATATCGACTCCCATCGTGAGGTAAGTCCACTCCGCCAGGCAGAGGATGCCATTGTTTTGGATAATACGAATCTTACCGAAAAGGAACAATTTCAAAAAGCTTTGAAATGGGCGCACAAGCATATTGAACAGTATGCTTCATAATTGGAACTCTTTTTGATTTTCATGTAATGCCATCTTCTCTACTGAAAAGAATAGCCATCAATTATGGCTATAGTGAGTTTGAAAATTTCCTTCGGGAACAAAGTGAAGTAAAAAACAGTAGATATGAAAAAGCATGTACTCCTGATTTTAATATTAGCCACCCAATTTCTCCATGCCCAAATAATATTGACAAAAGCATATACTCCACAAACAGGAGCAGCCTATGTTGAATTGACCAACAACAATAGCTCTCCCATATCATTGGCTTGCTATAGTATCGTTAGCTATTTTAATACTCCTGTTGAAAAAGGGTTTACTGTAATTAATTTACCGGATGAATCACTTCTTCCTAACGCCGTACTGACCATCTCGGGGAAGTCAACCACACAGGCAGAAGGCATTAATCTCATTAATTATAGTTATCAAAGTTTGCAGCAAAGTGGAAGGGTAAGACAATATTTTTTAAATGAAAATGAAGATGCCTATTTAAAGAATTACAACTCTACATATAATTCCAATGCATCTGCTGTCAATCAACAACGAAATAATGCAGACGATCACCTGGTTTTGTTACTGAATAGCAATACAGTGGTTGATGCCTCTTTTGGTCTTGATGACAATAAAAACATTCCAGCACATTTCAGAAATATGCCCATCCTGAACTATTCCAATTCCTGTGGCAACCCTGTGACGATTCGGTTCAATACACTTCAATCCATGTATCCCAATATTTTTACCCGTTCACCCTATGAAAGAAATGAATATGGATTCTTCAGGGAATTTGAGATACATAAGAATACAGCATCAGTACAAATAGCCTGGCAAACTTCTAAAGAACAAAACCTGCGGGGGTTTGAAATAGAAAGAAGAATAGAAAATAAACCATGGACAACAATAGCATTTGTTGCCACCATGTCACCTTCGGGCAATAACAACCAGGTAATTGATTATTTATATGGTGACAATACATTCCTGGGAGATAATGCAGAATACCGCTTGAAACAAATTGATGTTAATGGACGATCCTATTACAGTGCTCCACGAAGAATAAATACACTGGAGAATAAGGAAGTGGTCCTTTATCCTAATCCTTCAGTAGATGGAAGGGTAACGGTATCTTTAGGAAAGCTCAATTCACTCAGGGATATACAAGTGGTGGATCTTAATGGTCAATTAGTACAACAATGGTTGTCTGTAAACAATAACACGCAACAGATCAACGACCTGAAACGCGGTAACTATATTGTAAGGGTTATTGATCATCAAACTGGTACATTGACCAGTGAAAAACTCATTGTACAATAACGACAAATAAAAATATTTCTAATAAGATTTGACATTTTCAATATTGTTTCTATTTTTACACTCACAAGCACAATCCCTTCCATTCCCTCGAAAAGCCGTACCCAAGTCCTCAACAATTTAATGCAAAGCCTTTAATCTGAGAATCCTCGGGAAAGTACCACTATATCCAAGCTTAACTAACCATTGCAGGCAACTGCTTATGATCCTCCCATCCTATTCATAATCACCAATTCCATTTCCTGGGACTGCCAATCGCAATCGCATTGAGCACCGCTATTAAGCTATTTTTTAAATCTTAAACCCTTATGATTATGAAAAGGTATTTACTCTCCTTTTTATTAATTGCCTGCGCGTTCCTTAACAAGTCAAACGCACAGTGTACAATTATCAACATTACAACATCAAATTTTCAAAAAGTTCCAAATGGTGATGGGACTTGCAAGGCAATATTTGATATGGTTATTGTAGCCCAACTGAATAACGGCAACAAAGGCCTTTGGGTTCATTTTTGGGATGCAAATAATTACCCTGCTACGCCCTGGAATTATTCAAATAGTTCAGTGCCTTCAGCAGCTTTTTTATCTACCACACTTGGAACTCTTGGAGTTAATAATTCTACTACGCCACCGGTAATTCTTACAAGTTACCCCTTTGACCCGGCTCCACCAGTTAAAATGGCAACAGCTAATAATCCTGTTGTAACAAGCTCAGGTAGTGGGGCAAATACAATTTTTACCTACTTATTTAATAAAGTAACGTTAGCCTTACCAACTTGTACAGTTCCCCCGATTATAGCAGATGTTTGGTCTACACAGTCTAGTTCTCTTGGCAGTAATACCAAAACATCTTGTTCATTTCCAAGAAGAAGTCTGAATATTGGTGACCCCAGGCTATCAATAACTGGCCCCCTTAAATTATGTCCAAGTAAAGGTCAAAACAGCGCTTTAAGTTTTAGCATTTTAACTGACACTGCAAATTCTATATCAGTTACTTATGAGATTCGTAAAGATGACAATACTATGAATAATTCAGGACAAGCTGTATATGATCCTACCTTAGATATACCTGTAACCATTGGTGGAACACAATCTATTTCAATTTCTTCCGGCTCTCCATTTGTTGCCACTAACTCTACTTTATTTACAGGTTATAATAATCCGGCCGAGGCTTCAACGCATTATTGGATTGTAGCAACATACACTCCGGTTAACGGCACTGCTTACAGCATCGCCAGCATTAATAAAAATGAATGCTCACAAATCCTCCCCGTAAACTTCAAATCATTCACCGCTTCCAGGGCTAATGCTGCCAACACGTTGAAATGGACCACTTCCACAGAGATCAACAACAAGGGCTTCTATATTCAGCGCTTTTATAATGGCCAATGGACCAATATAATGTTTGTCGCTTCTAAAGCACAAAACGGCAACAGCACCTCTGACCTGAATTATTCAGTGAATGATGTATTCAATTTCAAAGGGGTAGTACAATACAGGATCCAGCAGGTTGATATAGATGGCAGATCCAGGTACAGCGATGTCAGGTCATTGAGCAGTGTCAGCCAGGCAGGAAATGCATTGGTTTACCCCAATCCTGCAGCCTCCAATGGCAATGTATCTATCATTCTAGCTGATGCTACTTCATCTTATGATATACATATCATTGATAATGCAGGTCGCATTGTAAAACAATTCAATGCAGTAAGAGGCAACCAGCAGGTTTCCGGTTTACCCCGCGGTCAGTACATGGCAAGAGTAATGGATAAAGTAAGCGGAGAAAGCACGGTTGATAAATTCATTGTTCAATAAATACAACTGGTTATTACTATCAAAGTCTTTCAGCCTTTGATGGTAATACTTCAAATTATTCCAATCATTTACAATAGTCTAACCTTTACACCATCCTACCCTATCATTGTTTATTATAACTGGCCCGTGCCCTTTGTTAGGAGAATCAATAGAATTAATTATAAAGAAGCGATAGTTTAAGGTCGGTTAGCTCAAAAAAAGGGATGATCTTTTGATCATCCCTTACTTTTTTATACTGAAGGTTAGTTATTTACCTTTTATGTTCAGTAGCTCCACTTCAAATATCAATACAGAACCACCAGGTATATGGCCCATATCATTCATACCATAGGCCAGTTTATAAGGAATATACAGCTTGTATTTTGAACCTACAGGCATTAGCTGTAAGGCTTCAGTCCATCCCCTTATGACCCCATTCAAAGCAAATGAAATGGAAGAACCTCTTTTATAAGAATTGTCAAATTCGGTTCCATCTATCAGTGTTCCCGCATAGTTGACTTCTACCGTATCTGTAGCTAGCGGTTTTTTGCCATTGCCTTCCTTGATCACTTCATATTGCAAACCCGATGCGGTTGTCTTCACTCCTGGCTTGTTCTTATTTTGCGCCAGGAATTTTTCACCTGCTTCGATGGTCTTAAATACATTCGGGTTTAGAAAACGCATTACAGCTAACTGTGCTTCTTCTTCTGTTAGCAAGGCATTCTTCTTTCCAAATACATCATTGATGGCTTTTGAGACCATGGTAGTATTAAGGTTCTTTATTCCTTGTTGGGAATAAAAGCTGGCCACACTCATTCCAATAGCGTAGCTCACGGAATCATTCAAATTCTTTAAAACAGTAGTTGAACGGGTTGCGTTCACAGGGGTAGTTTTTTTGGATGTTGTCTTTTGCGCCTGCACAGCCAGGGTGCCCAGGGCAAAAGCAGCAACGAAATATTTTTTCATGTTTCTGTTGTTAAGCGACAAAAATAAAGGAATGGAACTCAATGGATGTAAATGATAAATTAATTTAGCAAATGCTCCAGGCCTCCATACAATTATACCGGAATGCTTACAGTGGCTTATCAAAGCCAATGTGGTGGCTTGCCCTGGTCATCTTCATTAACAGGAGCGGTACCATGGTCATCCCCTTTTTAACTGTTTATTTAACACACAATGGTTTCACCCTGGCCCAGGCAGGTTATGTAATGGCTGCCTTTGGATCAGGCGCTATACTGGGAGGTTATATAGGAGGCATTCTGACAGACAGGTTTGGACATTTTTATGTACAGGTGACCAGTCTTTTTTTAAATGGAATTCTTTTTATTGGCCTTGGACAAATGAAAACCTTCCTGCAGTTTGCTATATTCATTTTTATCCTGGCTAGCTTAGGAGAAGCATTCAGGCCTGCAAATTCAGCCGCCATTGCAGCCTATAGCAATGAATCCAACCGCACCAGGTGTTACTCGCTCAACAGGCTCGCCATCAACCTTGGTTGGGCTGTTGGGCCAGCAATTGGAGGCATACTTGCCTCAATCAATTATTCACTATTATTCTGGGCGGATGGCATAACCTGTATCCTGGCATCTGTCCTATTATACTTCGTTTTTCTTCCTATAAGAAATAATCATTCACAAAAAGATCATGCTCATGACACCACACCTGCTAATTCCGCCTATAAGGATAAGATTTTTTTGAAAGGGATGTTCTATATTTTCCTTGTAGGCATCTGCTTTTTCCAGCTTTTCAGCATTTTACCAGTATATTATAAAGAGCAGCTACATTTAAATGAAGCACAGATTGGCTGGATTCTAGCCATGAATGGATTAATTATAGCAATGGTGGAAATGGTGCTGGTTTACAAATTAGAAAACAGGCGCAATGCGGTTTTATACATGACAGCGGGGGCATTATTGATAGGCATCTCCTTTGTCCTGCTTAATATTTCATTTACTATTTCTATCACCATCGCAGGCATGATCATCGTAACATTTGGAGAAATGTTGCTCTTCCCTTTTATGAATAACTTCTGGGTCAATCGTAGTAGTGCCCGGACCAGGGGACAATATGCAGCCTTATATACCATGTCATTTTCCTTCGCCATGGTGCTTGCACCTACTATTGCCTCGCAAATCGCTTCTAAAGCAGGCTTCAATATATTGTGGATATTCAATCTTATACTTTGTTTATTTGCAGCGATTGGATTCTATTCATTGAAAAAAAACATATAATACATGAGCGAATTTAACCGCGTCATCCAGATACGTTGGTCAGACCTGGACCCTAATTTTCATTTACGCCATTCAGTATATTATGATTGGGGTGCATTCTGCAGGGTGGAGTTTTTAAATGAGTACGGGCTTACAGCGCAGGTGATGCAACAATTGCAATTTGGTCCCATTTTATTTAGGGAAGAATGTGTATTCAGGAAGGAGATCAAACTGGGAGATGTGGTTAGTATGAATCTGAACTTAACCCGTTCACGAAAGGATTATTCAAGATGGAGCATTCAGCATCAAATTCTAAAGAACGGTGGAACTCTTTGCGCCGTCATCACTGTTGATGGAGCCTGGATGAATGTGACAGAAAGAAAGTTAATGTCTCCACCAAAACAGGTCATTGAAGTATTCAGTCAAATGCCCAAAGCAGATACATTCGAATGGCAATAAAAAAAAGCTACCCGGCGCCAGGTAGCTTTTGATTTTTCAAGGGATAATTATTTAGGATAGACCGTGGTCACTGCAGTGATGTCATAGGGCGTAAAACCTACCCATGATAAAACAAAAGAATTCATTACTGAATTTGCATCCACTTCAGGCGTACCTGGTATCAGGTTTCCATAAGTCTGGTCAGTATGTGTCAATCCAATAGTGTGACCCAACTCGTGTGTCATGGCAAAGATCTTTTGAGCCGTACTCAATGAATTATAGTAGGTATTAATGGTCACCTGCTTTCCTGCCGTTCCTGTATATTCAGGATAATAGGCCTGCGCAATCATGCTGGTATTGGCATCATAGGTTGTTGTAACCAACACATTATAGGTAGGTGTAGTAGTAGTATTAGTAGTGGTAGTGGTACCTCCCTTCTTTCCTTTACCATTTCCACCGGTTGTGGTCGTGGTGGTTCCTGAGGTTACCCGCTTCATAAATACAAGGCTGTTGGTACTATTCCAGTTAGCGATGGCCTGGTCCAGCGCAGATATCCAAACTGCAGGAACCGTTCCGTCCACATAGAATGCAATATTTGAAGCATTGGTACGGGAAACCGTATAGGTGTACACACGTTGGTCAGTACCACTCGAAGATGGTTTAACATCTGTGGTCTCAGGAAAACGTTTCAGGGCATCTTCCAATGAGATCATTGCATCACTTGCTACAGTGAAGCTTTTGTTCGCGGCGTTGTATTGCACTGCGGTTAATGGGGCGCCTGTAGAAGCAGCTACTGAAGATCTGAGTGTTTCAATACGTTCAGCACTTACAGTAGGCTCATCTTTTTGAACATCTGCTTTCTTACAGGATTGTGTCAGTAGAATTACTGCAAATAGTGAAATACCTAAAGTCGCCTTCAGGCGTGAAAAAATGGTGTTTGACATAGAATGATTGTTTAGGGTGCGAAAATATTTTCCAGGTGGAAAAAACGATGTTAATACCCGGCAAAACAGGTTATCTACCCGTTGATATCTTTAGCCAAACTGTGTTTATTGATCTGCGTCAAATGCATAGTAGGATGGAATCAGGAATGGTCAGTTAACAACCGAACATTATCAGGATTGTTGCTAAAGAAAGAGTTAAGAAGGTTACGGATAAAACTGTTCTCTTTATAAGGCTGAATATATTCCTCTATTGCCTTCCGGTTTATATCCGTAATATTTTTAGGCAAATAACCCATACCAAAAAAGCTTCCCTGCACTACCATGATACAGGATAATTCCTGGTCAGATAAACCCTTATCCAACACCACATAGGAAGGTCGTTGCGTCAAAGATGCTATGGCTTTTAACACCCTTTGATTATATGTCTCAAAAGGTTCAGTTTTCTCGCAGGCACCAAAACAATGTTCTTCCACAATACCCACGCACTGGTCATTGGAAGTTTGCATAAAACACAATTTCGGGCAGAGTGAAAATTCTTTCATCAGTTTTCTCAGCACACCATGACCATCCACCTTAAAATGGAAAGTACAGACCGGGTTTGCATTTTTTCGCCGCTTTTCAATGGCAAGGCGCATATATCCATTTTGATCCTCATAAACAAAGATGCCATATACTTCTTCCTGTCTTTTTTGAGAGGTATTGAATACCGGCCACAATCTTTTTATTTCCGTGGATTCTAAAATGGCTGCCATCAATTCGGTAGCGGTAGATTGAAAGCTTATTGAATAGGTGTTTCGTAAAAAGTTCTGCTTTTGCCTGCTATCAGAATTATTGCTAAAATGACTATTGACCCTTGTTCGAATGTTTTTGGCTTTACCCACATAGATCACCTTTCCTTTTTGATCATGGAAATAATAAACCCCGGGGGTCCTGGGCAGGATATCAAAATCAGACCTGGGCACATTGGGTGGCAACACCTGTTCTTTAGAATCACGGTTCAGACTCGTCTTAATATGATCCTTAGCGTCATTCGCCAGCAATTTTTGAAATAATACAACTGTTGCTGAAGCATCACCCCCGGCCCTATGACGGTTCATCAATTCAATGCCCAGGGAATGACAAAGATTTCCAAGGCTGTATGATGGAAAACCAGGAAATATCTGCCGGGCCAGTCTTACGGTACATAATTTCTTAGCAGTGAAAGTATAGCCATAGAAATCAAGATGGCTTTTGATAAAAGAATAATCAAAATTGACATTATGCGCTACAAAAATATTTCCCTGCAAACAGGTAAATACCTTTTCAGCTACCTCCTCAAACCTCGGGGCATCCTGTACCATTTCATTGGTAATGCCGGTAAAAGCCTGGATATATTTCGGAATGGCCTGGTCAGGATTGATAAGCGTTTCAAATTCCTCCGTAATAACAGCACCATCAAAAATCTTTATAGATATTTCAATAATGCCATTTGCAGCTGCATAGCCACCCGTTGTTTCAATATCTACTATCGCATACATCGCCTTAGAGTATTTTTGGGAATTGGAGGGGCATCGAAGTTCTAAAATATTTAGCAATGCAACAACCTTTTGGCAAATATTTAATGTTTAAAAACCGGCTGGAAAAAGTTTACCGCCACCTGAGCAAACAGGCAAAGCGGCAGGGTATCGGTTGTTACAGGATCTATGATCATGACCTGCCTGAATTTCCGCTACTGATAGAGATTTATGAAACCCAAGTTTATGTATCTGAATACAAAAGAAGGCACGAGCTAACGGAAGAAGAACATGAGCAGTGGTGGGAAGAATGCAAAGAAATTATATCTGCAATCGTACAGGTTCCGGTCGACGATATATTTCTGAAACTCAGGCAAAGAAAGGAAAGCCGCCTGGGTCAATACCAGAAAGTAGATACCCGGAAGACGGAATTTATAGTCAAAGAAGGAGGCCTGAGCTTTATAGTCAACCTGAGTGATTACCTGGATACAGGGCTTTTCCTCGACCACCGAATTACCAGGCGCATGGTGCGGGAATTATCCGCTGGAAAAAAACTATTAAACCTTTTTTGTTATACCGGTTCCTTTTCCGTTTACGCAGCAGCGGGTAATGCATCTTCTGTGGTTTCAGTTGATCTTTCCAAAACCTACCTTGAATGGACCAATAGAAATATGAAATTGAATTTCCCTGGCTATGAAAAACACGAAATGGTACATGCAGATGTGAAGCAATATTTAAAAACTCTTCCGGAAAAAAGCTTTGACCTTGTGGTGATGGACCCTCCCACCTTTAGTAACAGCAAAAGAATGGAAGACTTCCTTGATATTCAAAGAGACCATGTGGAACTGATCAATGATTGCATGCGCATATTAGACCAGGGAGGCATTTTGTTTTTCAGTACAAATTTTACCAGGTTTCAACTGGAAGAAAAAAGTATCAACGCTACGTCTATCAGGGACATTACCAAAGCTACTACGCCATTTGACTTCGCTGGCAAATTAAAAAGGCAATGCTTCAGGATTTCCAAATAAAAAACCGTCCGGGGTACGGACGGTTTATTTTTCTCATGTGCGTATTGTAAAACGGTAAATTACTGAATTTTTAATACAAATAATCCATTGCGACTTTATCATTTGCATTAAATGTGCGATCGCCCCCATTAGAACAGGCCAACATGAATGATTGAGCATCTGCTTTAGAAGGAGTTCCAGGGATTAAAATAGCACCAACTCCTGCACTGCCTTCATTTGTATGACTACCACCGCAGCTATAAGCACGATTCATATAGTCAGTATGACGGAAGCCAATGCAATGGCCCATTTCATGCTGAATCACTGAAGCTACATATAACAAATTAGGATTTGTTCCATAGGCCTGTGGATTAGTATTCATTTTAATTTGGTTAAAAGGATCTCCTGTCGAAGTTGGGAATCCCGAACTGCCTAAAGTGATATAACCACCTGAAGGGCCCTGATCAAAGCCAAAAATGTCTATGTTCCCAGTACCTGTTGAAACATACTGGAATGTTAATCGCTTATTAGGTAGAGCATTGTAACGATTAATAGCTTCTTGTGTTGCCTGAATATAAACAGTTGGCAAATTATGAACTGAAACGGTTACAGTTCGTGGCAAACCTGTTACTAAGTTTGTAGTCCGGTACTGTTCTTCCTGTGCGATCAACAAAGTAGGAGAAGTGGATTTGCTGTTCAGGTTTTCATCCGTTAGAATAATATCACCTTCCACCAGGTAACCATTATCTACTTTCTTTACGGCATCGGTACTAAAACCCTGGCTTTGGATCTTGGCCAGGATAGATTGAGGCACGGCATCAGTTTCAACAGATGTTTTTGCGTCTTTCTTACACGCAACAAAGGTCATGGCAGTAATACAAACTACTGCAAAGGGCATCACGATTTTTTTCATGTGTGTGTGTTTTCTTTTAGTTTAATTGTGAAGAAAAGAGTTGGATTAATATAAAAAAGCTAATGCGGATTTATCATTATTATTAAAAGTTCTATCGCCGCCATTGGAGCATGCCAGCATCCAGGAATTAGGATCAGGGCCTGCTGGTGTGCCAGGAATAAGCACAGCACCTACATTACTGGCGCCTTCATTTGATTTTGCGCCACCACAGCTATAACTTCTGTCCATATAATCTGTGTGACGGAAACCTATACAATGACCTATTTCGTGCTGGATTACTGCACCTACATACTTAGGATCGGGATTACTTCCATAAGCATATTGATTTGTATTCATTTTTACCTGGCTATATGGATCACCCCTTCTTGTTGGAAAACCAGAAGAGCCTAAAGTAATATAACCACCGGAAGGGCCCTGGTTAAATCCAACTATGGTTATATCTGCTCTTCCAGAAGGAATATATTCAAACTTAAGCTGGAGGTTTTCTGCATTATACCTGTTAACCGTTTGAATAGTGCCATCAATATAAGGCTGAGAAAGTCCTGTTGTTGTAACCGTAATTGTCCTTGGAAGTTTAGTTACAAGATTTGTGGTTCTATACTGTTCCGAATTACCTACTCTCAATATTCCCATAGATGGTGAATAATCCAGGTTTTCGTCTGTCAAAATAATATCTCCTTCCACGAGGTAACCTTCTTCAACTTTCCTGACATCCGAAGTTCCGAATCCAAGCGCCTTGATCTTTGTTAATGCATCCTGCGAAACTTCTGGATTTTGACTGGTTACTTTGACATCCTTTTTACAAGCTACGATGGAAAAGGCAACAAGCATGGCTGCTGCAATAGGCAATAAGGTCTTTTTCATATGTTCAAGGTTTAGTGTGTGTAAAAGCAATCGATGGCTTAAATTACTAATTGTTAAAAACTGTTAAAATAAATTAAGGCAACCTTGTTGCAGTTTAGTTTAAAATAGAAATTGTACTAAGTATAAACACTAATCGACTATAAATCAATTTAATACCCCTAAGGCAGTAATATTGTGATGCACATATGAAAAAGCCTGTTTTACTCATTCTAACCTTTATCATTTCCATATGGGCTACTGCCCAGGTAAAGGATACCTTATTCACTAAACTATCCCCTTCTCTCAGGAAAACCTTATCTGCAAAACAGTCCGACAGTATAGATATAGTATGTACCGTTCAGAATAGTGAACAGTTAAAAAATGCCAATAAAAATACACGTCTTCTAGGCTTACATACTTCATCAGGAACAATCATTCTTCGACTTCCAATAGATCAAATAAAAACCTTCCTTGAAGTTAACAAGGTTGAATTTGCAGATTTGCTGAGAAAGCCAAAAGAAGAACTAACAACAGGCGCTTTTGATCTTTCGCTGAATAAAATACTGCTGGCTCATGATCAATATCCTGGCATCAATGGAAACAACATCAATATTTCTATCAAGGAACAGCAATTGGATTCGCTTGATATAGATTGGAAAGGCCGCTATTTTAATAGTGGTGTTGGTGCTGCCACCCAGTCATCTCATGCTTCTATTATGGCTACTATCGTGGCGGGCGGTGCCAATTCTTCTTTATATGCCATTGGAGCTGCACCGGCAGCTAACCTTACTTCTTCCAGTTTTGCCAGCTTGCTACCAGATGCAGATGAAGTTTATAAACAGTACCATATCTCTGTTCAAAATCATTCTTATGGCACTGGCATTGAAAACTATTATGGCGCCGATACCAAGGCTTACGACATTAGCGTAAATAAAAATCCTTCCATACTGCATGTATTTTCTGCCGGCAACTCAGGCAATGCTGCATCCACCTCTGGTACTTATACAGGTATAGAAGGCTTTGCCAATCTCACCGGGAGTTTTAAAATGGCAAAAAACATTATCACGGTAGGGTCAACAGATTCTTTTAATAATGTAATGCCTCTAAGTTCTAAAGGTCCTGCATATGACGGCAGGATAAAACCCGAGCTCGTTGCCTATGGTGAAGATGGAAGTTCAGGTGCAGCCGCTTTAACATCAGGTACAGCTGCATTGATACAACAGGCTTATAAATTAGCACACCACGACTCCCTTCCTGCAGCAGCACTGGTAAAAGCCGTTCTTTTAAATAGTGCTGATGATATCGGCGCTAAGGGCCCTGATTTCAGTTCAGGCTATGGTAGCCTGAACGCGTATAATGCACTGCGAGCCATAACTCAAAATGCATATTTGCAAGGGAAAGTAGCGCAGGGAGAAAAGCGTACTTTTCAAATCAATATTCCTGCAAACATAAAGCAGGTAAAAGTCACACTTGCCTGGAGCGATACTGCAGCAGAAGTCAATGCGATCAAAGCGCTTGTGAATGACCTTGACCTGAAACTTACTTACCAGGACAACTCGACACAATGGGAACCATGGGTGCTGAATAGTACTGCTGATAAAAACGCTTTGTTGCAGCCAGCCACCAGGAAAAGAGATACCCTTAACGTGGTGGAGCAGGTAACAGTTGATGATCCCCAACCTGGCCTTTATACACTTGAAGTAACTGGCACTAGTATAAAGACCTCAAGCCAGGATTTTGCCATTGCCTGGCAGGCAGATACGGTTGCTTCTTTTGTATGGACCTACCCCACCCGATCTGTAATAATTAATAGCGGTAACGTTGCTACCATCAGGTGGCAAAGCAACAGCACAGAAACAGGAGCCATTGAATATACAACTGACGGCATTTCGTGGAAACCAGTTGCCACTGTGCCAGCCAGCCAGCAATATTTTAAATGGAATGCTCCTAATACCATGTCAGAGGCACAATTAAGATTCCTGATGCCTTCATCCAACCACAGTTTCATCACTGATAGCTTTGTCATCTCCAAACCTCTGTCATTAAAGGTTGGGTTTAATTGCCCTGATTCCTTTTTATTATCCTGGAATAAGCTACCGGTTTCTCAATATGAAGTATATACATTGGGAAACAAGTATTTGGAACCGGTTCAATTCACATCAGATACATCCATCATATTTCACAAAGCCGATCACCCTTCACTTTTTTATGCCGTGGCTCCTGTTGTGGGAAATAAAACAGGCTTGCGCAGCTATACCCTGAATTATACCACACAAGGAGTTGATTGTTACCTGCGCACTTTTTATACTTACCTGGTTGACAACAACCATGCATACCTGTCTGCCGAACTGGGTTCCCTGTATGATGTTACTGCTATTTTATTCCAGCAACAAACACCTACAGGTTTCCAGACGATCCATACAATTACTTCACCCGGTTCATTAACAATGAGTTTCACAGACAGCCTGTTGATCCAGGGGGCCAATTACTACCGGGTAGTCATTCAACTGGCCAATGGACAATCCATCACCAGCCCTGTAGACAATGTGTATTACCTGCCCGGGAACCCAGTGTTGATCTATCCCAATCCTGCAAGGGCCATGCAGCCCATAAAGATGGTAACTGGTGAACCCGGTAAGTATACCGTAATGGTATATGACATGAATGGACGAATGATAAACGAAGTATGGGTGGAAAATATGATCGAGCCTTTACCCGCCATGCAATTAAAAGCTGGCATGTATGTCATCCGGATCATCTCTGAAGACAGCAAAGTCTATCATCAAAAGCTGATCGTTTATTAAAGGAATAACAACTAACCCTCAAGAAATCAGTTACAATACTGATGTCAGACAGGACAAAAAAAGACCGTCATCAAATTTCTTTAGTGACGGTCCTGTGAGATGTTGCGAATTTGTATTTTAAAGCGTCTTCAATACATCATTCATATTGCGTACAGCGTCGGCGCTCTTATTAAAAGCTGCCTGCTCATCGCCATTCAATTTATAATCCAGGATCTTCTCCCATCCATTCTTACCTAATACCACCGGCACACCCAAACAGATATCCTTCTGGCCATATTCACCATCCAGTGCTACGCAGCAGGAGAATAATTTTTTCTCATCTCTTACAATGCTTTCCACCAATGCAGCACCAGCAGCACCTGGAGCATACCATGCAGAAGTACCGATCAGCTTGGTAAGCGTAGCGCCGCCAACCATTGTATCAGCAACTATCTTTTGTTGTTGTTCTGCACTCAAAAACTCAGTCACAGGTACACTATTCCATGTAGCATAGCGGATCAGTGGGATCATGGTTGTATCTCCATGACCGCCGATTACAATTGCATTCAGGTCATTGGGAGAACAGTTCAGGGCCATGCTTAAATAGCATTTAAAACGGGCACTGTCCAATATGCCACCCATTCCTATGATCTTATTTTTAGCAACACCACTTGACTGTAAGGTCAGGTAGGTCATCGTATCCATAGGATTGCTGATAACAACGATAATAGCATCGGGTGAGTATTGTAAAATATTTTGCGTTACCCCTTTAACAATGTTGGCATTGGTACCGATCAACTCCTCACGGGTCATGCCTGGCTTACGTGGAAGACCAGATGTGATAACCACTACATCGGAACCTTTTGTTTTTGAGTAGTCATTGGTGCTACCTATGATCTTGGTATCAAAACCAAGTAAGGCAGCAGTTTGTGTCATATCAAGAGCTTTTCCCTCAGCAAGTCCTTCCTTAATATCCAGTAAAACCAGCTCTTCACACAGTTCTCTACGGGCAATGTTATCGGCCGTGGTAGCTCCAACAGCTCCTGCGCCTACAACTGTAACTTTCATTGATGATTAAAATTTATGTGTGAGAAAAATTATTTGCGCTGCGAAGATAGGCCGATTGAATTATTCACTAGTAAGTTAAAAGGCAGTCAGCCGGTTTCATCCACGCATGGACGAAGATCATTTACTGCTCCTAAAAATTTGCTGATACAGGTCATAAATAAATATTGGATTCGCCTTTCATCCTCATTTCACATTTATTTGGTACAACCAAAAGCGTTCAAATTGGTCTTAACTTACTGATTAGCTACTTTTACACTTATTAAAAATTCTTCCCTGAGAAAGTTTGCCAAAATATTCAGCCGGGTCCTGCTCGCTATTGTATTAGTGATCGTACTGGTCATTGGCCTGTTACAAACCGATTGGGGACAGAACTGGCTTACCCGGCAGGTTACCCAAAAGCTTTCCCGCGACCTTAAAACACATATAAGCATCAGCCATGTTCGTTTCCATTTTTTTGACAAAATGGACCTCCAAGGAGTT
Source organism: Flavisolibacter ginsengiterrae DSM 18136 (assembly GCF_059568575.1). Classification (NCBI taxonomy): domain Bacteria; kingdom Pseudomonadati; phylum Bacteroidota; class Chitinophagia; order Chitinophagales; family Chitinophagaceae; genus Flavisolibacter; species Flavisolibacter ginsengiterrae. The sequence goes on along the minus strand of NZ_JCANTR010000012.1, from coordinate 125,481 downwards.
TTTATACAGGACCAGAACAAGGACACCCTGATGTATGCCGGAACGGTAAAGGTTCTTATTACCGACTGGTTCTTTTTTAAGGACAAAGCGGAACTGCAATATATTGGCCTTTCCAATGCCATAGTGAATTTCAACCGGAAAGATTCTGTCTGGAACTACAACTTCCTTGGAAAATACTTTGCTTCATCCGATACCAGTACCAAAAAAAGTTCAGGCATTCAGTTTGACCTTAAAAAAGTGGAGTTGGATAATGTCTCTTTTGTTCAGAAAGATGCATGGACAGGAAATGATATGGTGATAAAGGTGAAGTCACTGGACATGGATGCCAGGCAGATCACGCTTACGGGTAAAACACTTGATATTTCAAAGCTGGACCTGGTAGATCCCTACTTTTCCACCTTTTCCTATAAAGGGCTTAAGCCTCCTGATAAAGACACCAGCAGTAAAAAAAGCTCCGCTCCTCCTGAATGGACTTTATTATTGAGTAATGTCAACATCACCAATGGCAGGTTCAAATCTGACAATGAAAGCAAGCTGGCGCCTCCAGGTGTTTTTGATGGAGAGCATATGGATTTCAGCAGCATTACAGGGAGTTTCAAAAATGTGGGTTGGGCCAATGATACTATAAGAGGAAGGGCCGACATTTCAGCCAGGGAACGCAGCGGCCTTATTGTAAGAAGATTAAAGGCAGATACCCGCTTTGAACCCGGGGCCATGGTTTTTGAGAACCTGGACCTGCGAACCAATAAGAGCATACTGGGAAATTATTTTTCCATGAACTTCAAAAAGGGGATGAAGAATTTTGTGCATGATGTGATCATGGAAGCCAATTTTAGCAAGGCATCCCTGGCCAGTGATGATATCGCTTTTTTTGCCCCGGATGTAAAAGACTGGAACCGCGTTATCAGGATCAATGGAAAGGTACAGGGATCAGTAGACGCCCTGAATGGCCGTGACCTGGAATTGTGGGCAGGAGATAAAACCTATATCAATGGAAATGTGAGCCTGGTAGGCCTCCCTAAGATCAATGAAACCCTGATCAATGTGGAGGCCAGCGACCTGAGAACCACTTATGCCGATGCTGTTAATTTCATCCCTGCTTTAAAGCATATTACCTCCCCTAACCTGCGTGCCTTAGGCTACCTGCACTTTGCCGGTTCCTACACAGGGTTTATCAATAATTTCGTCACGTACGGAACTATCAGCACCGCACTTGGAACATTAACGACAGACCTGAACATGAAGTTCCCTTCCAAAGGAGACCCTGTATATACAGGAAAGGTCTCGACCGGTGGTTTTGAACTGGGCCGGTTTTTAAACAGTTCCCAGCTAGGCATAGTCGATTTTCATGGAACGGTGAATGGTTCAGGATTTGACTGGAACACCCTCGATATGAAGGTGGATGGCAATATTCACCGCTTTGGATTCGGAGGTTATACCTATAACAATATCATAGCAAAGGGCGTTTTAAGCAACCGCAAATTCAACGGCAATTTTGTGATTAAGGATCCAAATGCCGACCTAAGCCTTAATGGACTGATTGATCTCTCAGGTAAAACACCAGTTTTTGATGCAAAGGCGAATATCACCAACATCAATTTAAAAGCATTAAACCTATCCAAGCAGGATGTGCAGCTCAGTGGCGCATTTGACCTGAACCTGCAGGGCAATTCACTATCCAATTTGCTGGGGAATGCCAGGATCACTAATGCCACGCTATTAAATAATGGTAAAAGGCTAAGTTTTGACTCGCTTGTCGTTTCTTCTCATTATTCAGATGGTGTGAAAACGCTTCGTTTAAATTCCAATGAGTTTGACGCTGTCATTACAGGCAACTTTGATCTAAATAGCCTCCCTGCTGCTTTCACGGTTTTCTTAAGCCGTTACTATCCCTCCTATATAAAGGCTCCAAAAAATATCAAACCACAGGCTTTCACATTTGATATTACCACGGGTGTTGTGGAAGATTACATACAATTGATCGATACAAGCCTTACAGGCTTTAATAACAGTCATATAACCGGGGCATTGAACACTGCAGCCAATACAATGGACGTAGATGCTGACATTCCTTTTTTTGCTTACCGCCAATTCAATTTCTCGGATGTGCAGTTGAAAGGAACCGGCAACTTCCAAAAGCTGACATTGACAGGCCAGGTAAATAATGCAGTGGTCAGTGAGACCTTAATGTTCCCTCAAACCACGTTTACCATCGAAGCACAAAATGATGTGTCGGAAGTAACCGTTAATACACTCGCCAACCAGACCATTAACCAGGCAGATATTTCTGCACAGATAAAAACCTTCAGCGATGGATTGTCGGTGCTGTTTAAACCCTCTTCATTTGTATTGAATGGAAAGAACTGGTCTATCGAGCAGGGAGGTGAATTGAACTTCAGAAGGAACACCATTGTCCAGGGTCAGTTGCTATTAAAGGAATCCAACCAGGAAGTACAGATAGGTACACAGCCTTCAGCCATTGGCAACTGGAATGATCTGCACATTAGCCTGCGCAACCTGAATCTTGGTGATATCTCTCCCTTTATCACTCCTCACAACAGGCTGGAAGGATTATTACATGGAGACATCGTCGTAGAAGATCCGCAGAATAAGTTTAATGTAATGGCAAACATCCATACGGATGAATTGCGATTTGACAATGATTCCATCGGGCAGGTGCAGGCTGCCGCTTTATACAATAACAAAACAGGAATGCTGACAGGTAAGGGTAATAACATTGACCCCGACCATCATATAGACTTTGACCTGGCAATGGATCTGAAAGATTCTGCCAATACATTCCGTGACAGGATATCCCTTCACCCCAAAAACTTCCAGTTAAAATACCTCGAGCGTTTTATTGGCTTATTGTTTTCAGACCTGCAGGGATTTATTACCGGGGATGTGGATATTGTAGGCGAAGGAAGCGACCGTGATTACCTGGCCAAGGCCCGCCTGAAAGATGCCAGCTTCAAAGTGAACTTCACACAGGTCACCTATAAAGTGGACGATACCGAAATAGAGTTGAAAAAGAACGAGATCGATTTAAATGGGATCAAGTTGCGGGACCGCTTTGGCAATGTAGCTGTACTCAAAGGAAATATTACACACCATTCCTTTGCCGACCTGTATTTTGACCTGCTGGTGCAAACCCAGTCCCGCCAAATGGAATTGCTGAATACTACATTTAACGATAACCAGTTGTTTTACGGAAGGGCAATGGGTTCCGGCACCTTTGTATTGGTAGGGCCACAGAAGGACATGCAGATGGTGATAGAAGTAAAAGCATCTGAAACAGACAGCTCTTATATCACACTTCCCCCTTCCACTTCCCGTCATAGCAGCCAGGCCGCCTTTATGGTGGAAAAGAAATATGGTACGGAAATGAACCCCTCATCTCTGAGTGGTTCTGCTTCCAACCTGAAATATGATATCACCCTTACAGCCAATCCAATGGTGAACATGGAAGTGATCCTGGATGAACTGACAGGTGATATAATCAAGGGTAAAGGGTCAGGCATCCTGACCATTCATTCTGGCACAACGGATCCATTGACGATCAATGGCCGGTATAATATTGATGAAGGCAATTACCTCTTCACTTTCCAATCCTTTTTCAAAAAGCCGTTTGTATTGCGCAAGGGCGCTAATAATTATATAGAGTGGAGTGGAGATCCGTATAAAGCAACTATCAACCTGGATGCAGTATATACAGCTGAAAATGTAAGCTTTGCACCACTGGCCAATACCATTCTTTCCTTATCCAGCAGCCAGACAAAGAGCCTGGCAGGCTTCAGGGATGATGTAAACGTGGTTGCGAACCTTTCAGGGGAACTGTTTCAACCCAATTTTAGTTTTAAGCTGGAGTTCCCGAGTAATAGCCTGATCTATCGAGATCCGGGCGTAGCGTTTGGCATTCAGCAGATAGAAAAGAATCCCAATGAACTGAACAAACAGGTAACCTACCTGATCGTTTTCAACAGCTTCGCTCCCTTTGAAGACCAGCGTGCCAATGCCAATCCTTTTGGAGAAGCCATATCCAGTACCATTTCAGGATTACTATTTGGAGAGGTCAACCGCCGTATCAATGAATTGTTGGGGAAAGTGCTACAGCAAAACAAATTGACATTGAATTTTACCGGCTCCCTGTATAACAGGAATCTGATCAATCCTGACCAGAGAGGCTTACTGCGCATTAACCAGGGAGATGTGAACGTAACTGTAGGAAAGTCATTATTTGAAGGCCGCCTGAACTTTACTGTCGGTGGAACATTTGATGTACCTATTCAATCCGATTTCCAGCAAAGTATTCGGCTGTTCCCTGATGTTACGATTGAACTGCTGCTCAATAAATCGGGTTCTGTAAGAGCCACTTTCTTTTACCGCGAGAATGCGGACTTTCTTACGGCAACTTCCACTGCAGGAAACCTTCAAACACGACGCTATGGTGCCAGCATCTCCTATGGAAAAGAATTTGATGCCGTTGGAGATGTGTTTAACGGAAACCAGAAAAAGAAAAAAAGCAGGGGCAAATTAAAAAGCGCCAATAATCCGCCGCAAAACGATAACCTGGTAAAGGATTCTACCCAACAACAATAATGTCCTATCTTTTATCGGCTTAGTTCAGCTATTACAGGATCTCATGCCCCATCTTATCTTTCTTTGTCTGCAGGTATTTCTGGTTATGAGGGTTTGGTTCCACTTTAATAGGCAGGTTTTCTACGATCTCCAGGCCATAACCTATCAATCCTACTCTTTTTTTAGGGTTATTGGATATCAACCTTAGCTTGGTAATTCCAAGGTGCCTTAAGATCTGGGCGCCAACACCATAATCCCTCTGATCGGTTTGAAAACCCAGGTGCAGGTTGGCCTCCACGGTATCCATACCCTGTTCCTGCAGACGGTAGGCTTTTAGTTTGTTGAGCAAACCAATACCTCTTCCTTCCTGGTTCATATATATAATAGCACCCTTGCCTTCAGCTTCCACCATTTGCATGGCCTGGTGTAGTTGTTCACCGCAATCGCAACGTAAAGAGGCCAGGATATCACCTGTAAAACAGGAGGAGTGCATCCGCACCATAACCGGTTCTTCCGGTTGCCAGGATCCTTTGATCAATGCCAGGTGTTCATTACTGCTGTTCTTTTCCTGGAAAGCTACAAGCTTAAAATGGCCATATTGGGTAGGCATATCTACCCGCACTATCTCGTCTATCAGTGAATCCCGCTTGATGCGGTATTCTATCAGGTCTTTTATAGAGATGATCTTAAAGTCAAACTTCTTTGCTATTTCCATCAATTCAGGCAGACGGGCCATGGATCCATCATCATTCATGATCTCCACCAATACACCCGAAGGCTCAAATCCGGCCAGCCTTGCCAGGTCTACCGTCGCTTCCGTATGTCCTGCCCTTCTCAATACCCCACCTTTCTTTGCCCTCAGAGGGAAAATATGACCAGGCTTGCCCAGGTCTTCTGGTTTTGTTGCAGGGTCAATGAGCGCTTGTACCGTCTTAGCCCTGTCATGTGCCGAAATACCCGTGGTGCAGCCATGACCCAACAGATCTACAGATACAGTGAATGCCGTTTCATGAAGGGCAGTATTATTATTGACCATTAATTCCAGTCCCAATTCGTTACAACGGTCTTCCAGCATGGGCACACATATCAATCCTCTTCCATATTTACTCATGAAATTGATAACCTCGGGGGTTACATTCCTTGAAGCCGTTATAAAATCCCCCTCATTCTCCCTGTCCTCATCGTCCACCACAATTACCAGTTTCCCCGCTTTCAAATCCTCAATGGCACTTTCTATCGTGTTCAGCATGTGATTTTTTTACAAAAGTAGCAACTATGCAGGGCTTGTAAACAGAGTTTTGTCATTTTAAGGAAATGCAGCATTTTAGCGGGTTAGGCGCTCTTTATTGGGGTAACAAATTGTTAATATTTGTCAATAACTATTGTTCGTTAATTCCCTTTCTTTGCACCCGAAAACAAAATATAATATGCTAAAGAGAATCTTGACTCTGCTTGTATGTGCCCTAGCCATGGGGCATTTTACATTTGCGCAGGAAACTAACAGTAGTATCGGGGGTATTGTCAAAGGCTCAAATAATGAACCTTTGGTTGGTGCCACCATTACTGCTACACATAATCCTACCGGAACAGTGTACCGTGTTATCTCCCGTACCGGCGGTGTATTTAATATCAGTAATATGCAGCCTGGCGGCCCATATACAATTACTTTTTCATTTGTTGGATTTTCAGATGAGAAAAGAGACGAAGTTTACCTGTCCCTTGGACAAAAATCCAACTTCAATGTTGCCCTGGCAGACAATACCGGCAATCTTACGGAAGTGGTAATTGCAGCCAGGAGAGCAGCCAGCAGCGGCAGGGGTGGAACGGAAACTTCCATCGGAAGAGATAAAATTAGCGGCATACCCACAGTAAACCGCAACCTGAATGATTATTTGAAATATACACCACAGGCCAAGGTAACCACCGACGGAGCTGGTATTTCAATAGCTGGTCAGAACAACCGTTTCAATGCCTTTTATATTGATGGTGCCATAAACAATGATGTTTTCGGTTTGGCAGCTTCTGGAACAAATGGTGGACAGGCAAATATCAACCCTATATCTATTGATGCCATTGACCAGATGCAGGTGGTTGTTTCTCCTTATGATGCTTCTATCGGCGGATTCACTGGTGGTGGCATTAATGCTACTACCCGTTCAGGAACAAATACCTTATCAGGATCAGCCTGGGGTTATTACAGGAACCAGGACCTGGCAGGTAAAACGCCCGGAAATGTTGCTAAAGAGCAAAGAACCAAATTGGCCAATTTTAAAAACCAGCTATATGGTTTCAGGGTCGGTGGTCCAATCATCAAAAACAAATTATTTTTCTTCTTATTGGGTGAAACTCAAAAAGAGATCAGGCCTCAGCCTTTTGATATTAGTACGTACAGGGGTAATGGCAATGTGGACTCGATCAATAAGCTGATCAACTTCTTAGGATCTACTTATTCTTATGATCCCGGATCCTACCTGGACAACCCTGAAACGGTGAATGCCAAACGTATTACTGCCAAACTTGACTGGAATGCCAATTCCAATAATAAAGTTTCTTTGAGCTACAGGTATAATGATGGGGAACGCTTCAACACATCTGCAAGCAGCACTACCGCTATTAATTTTTATAATAACGGGTATGTGTTCCCTACTACTTCACACACAGCAACCGGCGAGTTAAAAAGCAACCTGAAAAATGGCGCTTCCAACCGTGCATTGGTAACCTATACGAATGTTATAGATAACCGTGATCCTATTGGAAAACCCTTTCCAAGGGTAACGATCAACGATGGTTCCGGCAGGTATGTTTTCGGAACGGAGAACTTCTCTACAGGAAACCTGTTAGCACAAAAGAACTGGACGTTCTATGATGCTTTCAGATTTACAGTAGGCAGGCACCAGTTCAACATTGGTACGGACAACCTGTATAGTGATGCCAAGAATGTTTTCATCCGTGATAACTTCGGTACCTATACTTATGCTACATTGAACGACTTCATTGCTGGTAATGATCCTACACGTTATCAAAGGACCTTCTCTTTACTTGATAACAAAGACGAAAATTCAACAGCATCTGCTGCTAAGTTCAAATACCTGAACCTTGCATTTTTTGTAAATGACGAATTAAGGGTAAATGACCAGTTGACCCTGAACTTTGGTATCCGTTTAGACAAAACCAAATTCTTAACAGACCCTCTTACTGATAATTTCCTGAACGATTCAGCTCTTGGAAAGATCTCTCAATATTATGATCTTAAGGGTGCCCGCTCAGGCCAGATCAGCAATGTTCCCTGGTCCGTTTCACCAAGAGCAGGATTTACCTACCGCCTGCCTGATGAAAATATTACTGTACGCGGTGGCTTAGGTATTTTCACAGGACGCATGCCATTGGTATGGCCTGGCGGTGTATATAATAATAATGGTGTCAGCCTGGGTGGTATCGATCCAACAGCGGCACAAATTGCATCTATACCTGGAAACTTTTTCCGTCCTGATGTAACCAATCAATACAATTCTTCTGATTTCGGTATCAGCCTTGCCAATGCCAAAGGTCAGATTGACCTGATGTCAAAAGAATTCAAGCTTCCACAGGTATTCCGTACATCCCTTGGTGTTGATAAAAGATTCGGTGATGGCTGGACCTTTTCTGTAGAAGGCCTTTATACTAAAAACCTCCAGGAGATCTATTACCAGAATGTGAACTTCCTGCCTCCTACTTTGAAATCTGTAGGTCCAGGTTCAAGAAATGTATACACTTTCAGCAGGAACCCAACACCTATCCCCCTGCGTTTTGACGGCAAGAATCCATATACTGGTATCTACCTGTTGTATAACAACCCGGGAGAAAAAGGATATTCCTACAACTTTACAGTTAGTATAGACAAAGCCTTCCGTAAAGGATGGGCGTTCAATGCCAACTATGTATATGGTAATTCTGTAGTAAACAATGAAACTACCAGTTCCCAGAATAATTCGCAGTGGAATACCATGGAAACTGTGAATGGTAGAAACTTTGTTGTTCGTTCCACTTCTGACTTTGATTTAGGACATCGCATCAGTGCGTATGTTTCCAAGAAGTTCAGTTATGCCAACAATAAACTGGCTACTACGGTCAGCCTGGTGTACAATGGTCAGCAGGGCGCACCCTTTAGCTACATCTACTCCAACAGTATGATCGGGGATAATGGTCCTTCTGCTTTTGGTGACCTGATTTACATTCCTACGGCAGCAGAAGTTCAGACAATGACCTTCCTGAGCAATACTACCCCAGGTGGTGTTACTTACACTTCTGATCAACAAAAGCAAATGCTGGAGTCTTATATCCAGAAGAATAAGTACCTGAGCAAGAACAGGGGACAGTTTGCTGAGCGCAATGCAGACAGGCTTCCGTTCACTCATATATTAGATCTGCAACTGCAACAGGATTTCAACCTGAAGGTGGGAAGCAAAACTTATACAGTTCAATTAAGCTATAACGTTTCCAATTTCACCAACATGTTGAACAGGAATTGGGGAAGAACATACTTCCTGAACTTTGACCAGTATTCACTGATACAGTTTGCGGGTTATAAATCTGCAACTGATCTTACTCCTCAATACAGGTTTAGCCCTCAAAATGGTGATCCATGGGGTCTGAGCACAAGCTCTGTTCCTGGATTGAGTGCAAGATGGATAAGCCAGATCGGTTTAAGAGTTAACTTCTAATAAGAACGCATCACATTTAATAAGAAAGTCCTGTTGAAAAACAGGACTTTCTTATTTTCATTTATACCTTGCTCCATCCCCATAACAGGAATGCGGGCATTGCCTTTCCCCAGGTTGCTACATCATGTTTACCGTCTTCATAGTTCACATACCTGATATCATATTCCGTGTTGTATCCATGCTTTTGTAGTTCATCTATCAAAGCCAGTGTATCATCTATTGAATCAATAATGCCATTATTATTCCTGTCGGCTGTTTCATCCAGCGATCCTGTGGTAAAATAAAAGCGCAGACCCGGGAAATATTCTCCTTTGCTGATCTTGAAATGCATGATACGGTCAGTGTCATCATTATAATTGTCATCAAGTGCAGTGGAGCGCCACCATAAAGAACCCGAGAATACACCGGCAATAGTAAATACATCAGAATGGTGCCATACTGTGTCAATGGCAGAAAGACCGCCAAGCGAAAAACCACAAAACCCTTTTTGCCTGAAACTTTCTATGGCATATTCGGTATGAATGAACGGGATCAGTTCCTCCAGTATAAATTGCTGGTAGGCTTTGGCCCATGCGCCCCTGCCTACGTAGTCCGGCACATCTGCCGTACCATATTCCATTTTCCTGTGTTTCCCTGCATGTATCCCCACACATAAAAGCGGCTGCACCTGGTCTGATTCCAGGAGGCTGTTATACAATGCTGCAAATTTCATTTCTTCCAGGTCCTGTCCATCATTGATAAGCAGCAGGCTCATTTCGGAAGGGTTCGCAATGTTATTGGGCAGGTACAGGTCTATGATTACGTATCGCCGAAGGTATTGTGAAGCAATGGCTCGTTGCTCCACCCAAATATTCGATAATTCCACTGTTAGCATCCGGTCAAAAATAGGGCTTTACAAAAAGCTAACACCTCAAAGTATTTTACTTGTGAATTTTCTTTTTTGCCATAGTGAATTAAATTGTACTTTAAATTCTTTAGATCCTTAACACCAACAACCATTTATGAAAAAGATTGGAATTTTGTTTGGCCAGGAACGCAGCTTCCCAATGGCATTCATTGAAAGAGTAAACAGCAAGGGAATAGAAAATATAGTTGCAGAACCGGTACGCATTGACAAATCAGCCCAGGGATTGAATTCAGGCTATGCTGTGATCATTGACAGGATCTCCCAGGATGTACCTTTTTACAGGGCTATATTAAAGAATGAAGCATTGACAGGTACAGCCGTGATCAATAATCCATTCTGGTGGAGTGCAGATGATAAATACTTCAATAACTGTCTTATGACGCAGGTTGGCGTACCAGTGCCTAAAACTGTTATACTCCCTTCTTATGACCTGCCCACTGATACCAAGCCGGAATCTTTTTCCAACCTTGCCTATCCCCTGGCCTGGGACGAAATATTTGCCTATGTTGGTTTTCCCGCGTATATGAAACCGTATGCCGGCGGCGGATGGAAGAGTGTATATAAACTTCATGATAAAGAGGAATTTTACCAGAAGCATGGAGAGACAGAACAACTGGTGATGTTACTCCAGGAAGAAATTGTTTTCGAAGAATATTACCGCTGTTATTGCATAGGTGGAAAGCATGTCAGGATCATGCCTTATGAGCCCCGTAACCCGCACCACCTGCGCTACCAGGCAGACTTTACACCTTCCCCCGAAAGACTCAGGCTAATGGAAGATATAGTGCTTCGCATCAATCACTACCTGGGCTATGATTTTAATACGGTGGAACTGGCAGTGAAAGATGGTATTCCCTATGCCATTGATTTTGGAAACCCTGCACCTGATGCGGAAAGAACCAGTGTTGGAGAAGAAAACTTTGAATGGGTGGTGGAAACGGCAGCTAATTATGCCATTGAAAGAGCCATTGCACAAAAAGACGGTCAAAGTAACCTGACATGGGGTGAATACCTCAAACGAAGTGCAACAGGCGTTCCGTTACTATAGTTTTTTCTTACCAATCAAAATTGCTGATTCCCATTAACCTAAAAGTTATCATCAAAACGAACTATCTGAATGTTACTCAACTATAAGAACTTCACGCTTGGCGTAGAGGAAGAATACATGGTGCTGGATCCTGTTACTAAAGAATTGAAAAGCCATGAACAAAAGATCGTTCATGAAGGTCAAAAAATAATTAAAGACAAGGTAAAGGCTGAAATGCACCAGGCAGTGGTTGAAGTAGGCACAGATATCTGCCGTGATGTTGATGAAGCTTTCCAGGATGTATCCACTCTACGAAAAACCATATCTGAAATAGCAGGGACACTTGGCTTCCAGATTGGAGCCTCAGGCACCCATCCTTTCAGTCACTGGGAAAGCCAGTTGATAACAGACCATATCAGGTATAATGAAATAGTCAATGAATTGCAGGAAGCGGCACGAAGCAACCTGATTTTCGGTTTGCACGTACATGTAGGTATGGAAACCCGCGAAATGGCCAACCATATTGCCAACTCCACCCGCTACTTCCTTCCGCATATATATGCCCTGAGTACCAACTCTCCTTTCTGGGAAGGACGTTTGACTGGTTATAAATCCTTTCGCACCAAGGTGTTTGATAAATTTCCCCGTACTGGTATTCCCGAGCCTTTTGAAAGTATTGAAGCCTATGACAATTATGTGAAGCTGCTGATGAAGACAAACTGTATCGACAACGCAAAAAAGATCTGGTGGGACCTCAGGGTTCACCCTTTCTTCAATACAGTAGAATTCCGCATCTGCGATGTGCCCATGACAGTCAATGAGACCATTGCGATTGCTGCCCTTTTCCAGGCTATTTGTGCCAAGATCTATAAGCTTCGTTCCCAGAATATGAATTTCATTCAATATTCCAGGGCGCTGATCAATGAAAATAAATGGAGAGCCAGCCGCTATGGTATTGATGGTTACCTTATCGATTTTGGAAAAGAAGAAGAGATCAATACACGGGTGCTCATTTATGAATTACTTGACTTTGTAGATGATGTAGTGGACCACCTTGGATCAAGGGATAAGATATCCTATGTTCATAAAATGCTGGAGAATGGAACCGGTGCTGACAGGCAATTGGCCATTTATGAACAAACAAAAAGCCTTGAGCGCGTAACAGAATATATCAACTCACAATTCCTTTATGGAATTTAAAATATTATATTATTACACGAAATAAAGTTTTAAATACTAATTGCTTTTTGTAACTTAGATATGACCGGACGTGTATAACTACTCTTTCAAAGAAACTAATTTTCTCTTCCATCAATCTCGGCAAATCGGGTATGGCCAGGGTATTTAATATATACTTTAGTTATAATAACACAATGCGCAATGCCATTGTAACCGTCAGAACAACACCATTTTTTACAGAGTACACATTAAATTTTGATGAGGAATTATTGCAGATGCTCCCAGGCAATAAGATCATTTCCACTTCGGCCAACCATTTCATTTTTCAACATGCATCCTCCAATGAAACAAGCCCCCTGATGAAGGAGATCCTGGCAGCTGTGTCACAACATATCCAAATACCGGAAGTTTAGTTCCCGGCATCTATCTTTTTGATCCATTTGATCACACCATCCATATAGACCTTTTGGTCATCCCACATAGCCAAATGACTACCATTGGGACAATACAAATAACTGCCGTTCTTTACCATCTTGCTTTGTTCTTCCATAGCCTTAGGGTCCATTGTGTCATATTTAGCACCGATCATTAAGGTGGGAACTGTAATATTTTTCAATTGTGCCTTTATATCCCATTGGGCAAGCCTGCCGCTTATGCCAAATTCCGATGGGCCCTGCATCATAGTATAGATTACAGGATTTACATGTTTTAATGAGCGCTGCAAAGGATCAGGCCATTCCTGCAGGCGGCATAAATGCTCATGGTAAAAATTAGGAATCAATAATTCCATATAACGGGGATTATCAAAGTCTTTTCTTCTTTCCAAATCACGGATCTCCGTCAAAACTCCAGGCTTTATTTGGGGAGCGAGTATTTCATCCGCATACTTTCCATACTCAGGAGCACTGGCAACCATATTCGAAACGATGAGGCCCTTCATATTGGACTGGTATTTTAAAGCATACTCCATTGCCAGTATGCCTCCCCATGAATTGCCCAGCACATAAAAATTCTTTTGATCCGCTCCTATTGCTTTTCGCACCTGCTCCACTTCTTCAACAAACCTCGGTATGGTCCACAAACTGCTGTCTGTGGGCTGGTCGGAATAGTAAGAACCTAATTGATCATATTCATAAAATTCAAAACCCTCTTTAGGAAAGAAGCTTTCAAAGCACTCCATGTATTCATGTGTCATGGCAGGTCCTCCATGTAATAACAGGATCATAATGCGGGGATTATTGCCTATGCGCTTCGTCCATACTTTAAAATTTCCCACCGGGGTGGTCACAGGGATCATATGTATGCCGGCGGCTAACACTCCCGTATCACCGTAATTGAAATATTTATCTACCGTGATCTTTTGTTCACTGCCATCGTCCACCTTTACCTTCATATCACAGGAAGCTAAAAGTATAAGTATTGTAAAAATGAAAATCGACCTTATCATTGGAACAGTTTAGACACAAAAGATAGCTTTTTTTGCCTTACTTTAAATACCTCAAAACAACTCATGAAATATTTCATTGCACTGGTTACACTACTTTGCAGTAGCTCTGTATTTTCCCAAAGTAAGCCGGATTCGATTCTGTTATTACAAAAGACCGGTTCTTTATATGACCTGGAGTTCACTGGTGCTGAAGCAGACTCCATGCTGGAGAATATTGCCTATTACAAAAGCATTTATACTGAGATGCATAAAGACCTGCCGAAGAATGACCTGCCTTTTCCTTTTGCGTTTAACCCGGCACCTGCAGGCTTTAAAGTAACAGCTACCCAACAAAAGATCAACTGGAACATTCCTGCCAATACTGCACTTCCTGCCAACAGAAATGACCTTGCCTACTATTCTATCTCTCAATTGGCATCACTTATAAAAAACAGGAAGATCAGTTCTGTTGAACTTACACAATTCTTTATTGCCCGCCTGGAAAAATGGGGTGACACCTTACAAAGTGTGATCACCTTAACTAAGGACCTTGCGATGAAGCAGGCAAGACAGGCGGATGCAGAAATACAAAGCGGTAACTACAGGGGACCACTTCACGGCATACCCTATGGTATCAAGGACCTGTTTGCAGTGAAAGGATATAAAACTACCTGGGGCTCTACACCGTATAAGGACCAGGTGATAGATGAAGACTCTTATGTTTATACAAAACTGAAAGAAGCCGGCGCCGTGCTGTGTGCTAAGCTTTCTCTGGGAGCCCTTGCCTATAACAACAAATGGTTTGGCGGTGAAACCAAAAATCCCTGGAATTTGGCACAGGGATCCAGCGGTTCATCGGCTGGTTCTGCCGCATCTGTTGCTGCTGGCTTACTGCCATTTACCATAGGCACCGAAACATTGGGTTCCATTGTATCACCATCTACCCGCTGTGGGGCCACAGGACTTCGGCCTACATTTGGCACCGTTAGCAGAAGTGGTGCCATGGTGCTCTGCTGGAGCCTTGATAAGGCAGGCCCGATTTGCAGAAGTGCGGAGGATGATGCCATCGTCTATTACTATATGAAAGGCACAGATGGAAAAGATGCCAGTGCCGTCGATCATGCATTTAATTACAATGCTTTAAGAGATGTTAGAAAATTAAAAGTGGCCTATGCAGAAAACTACTTTAAGAAATTGCCAAAGGATGCGCCTGAGTGGAAAGTCCTGGACATATTTAAAAATATGGGTGTGAACCTGCAGGCAGTAACCTTTCCTGATTCAACCATCTATCCTGCAAACCTGGTAAGCATTATATTAAATGCAGAATCAGCTGCTGCCTTTGATGAATTGACCCGCACCAACAGGGACGAGCTCATTGAAAGGCAGGATAAGGACTTCTGGCCTAACTCCTTTCGGTCTGCACGACTGATACCCGCAGTGGAATACATCAATGCCAACCGGTACCGCTCAATTCTTTGCAATAAAATGCAGGCATTCATGCAGCCGTATGATGTGCTTATCGTACCCAGTTTTGCAGGGAACCAGTTGTCCATAACCAATCTTACCGGCAATCCTGTTGTCTGCATGCCCATGGGATTTAACCAAAAAGGTTTACCTCTCAGCATTACCCTCGTTGGCAAACTCTACGACGAGGCATCTATTTTAGAAGCTGCCAAAGCCTACCAGGATAAAACTGAACATAATAAAAAACATCCCAAAAAATTCCTGTAACAACTGGCGGTATTTTTTACCCCATGTGACATAAAAAAACGATAGCTTAAATCCACCTTATTTTAGCGTATGAAATATGGCTTCTTCATCCTGTTAGTTTTTAGCTTTCATGCATCATCCGCACAAAAGAAAAAAGTAGATCTTCTGATCTGCAATGCGACAATTTATACAGTAGATAAAAACTTTTCCATTCAATCCGCCATTGCTATTGATAAAGGAAAAGTTGTAGAAACCGGTTCCACCCGGCAACTATTAAAGAAATACAATGCCCGCGAAAAAAAGGATGCAGGTGGAACATTCATCTACCCGGGGTTCATAGATGCACATGCCCATTTTTTCAACTATGGCTTAGGGCTTCAAACAGCAAACCTTGTAGGCACATCCAGTTGGGAAGAGATACTGAATAAATTACAGGCTTTTGCACAGGAGCACAAAGAAGGCTGGATAATTGGCCGTGGCTGGGATCAGAACGATTGGAAGGTGAAAGAATTTCCTACCCGGGAAAAGCTGGACCTTTTATTTCCTGACAGGCCTGTTATTTTAAGCAGGATTGATGGCCATGCAGCTATTGTCAATAAAAAGGCTTTGGAAATGGCTGGCATCACTCCTGGTCAAACCCTTTCAGGTGGGCAGGTAGAAGTAAAGAACGGTGAATTAACCGGTATATTAGTTGATAATGCTGTTGACCTGGTGTCTTCAAGGATACCATCACCATCCATTGAGCAAATCAGGACAGCCTTGATGGCGGCACAGCGCAATTGCTTTGCTGTGGGATTGACCACCATAGATGATTGTGGCATTGATTACCGGGCTGCCTTATTGATTGACAGCCTGCAAAAAGCCAGGGAATTGAAAATGCGCATCTATGCCATGTTGAGTGATGACCCGGCTAATTATAATTTCCTTTTTAAAAACGGGAGAATCAAAACCGGCCGCCTGAATGTAAGCGCTTTCAAGGTATATGCAGACGGAGCACTGGGTTCAAGAGGAGCCGCCCTGTTACAACCATATACTGATAAACCAGGTTGGTCAGGCTTCCTGCTAAGCAGCCAGCAACATTTTGATTCAGTAGCCAACATCATCTCGCAGCATGGATTTCAAATGTGCACACATGCCATTGGAGATTCAGGCAACAGGACCATTTTGAATATTTATGCCAAATACCTTAAGGGAAAGAATGATCGCCGCTGGCGTATCGAACATGCTCAGGTGATAAACCAGGCCGACTTTCATCTATTTGGTCAATACACTATCATTCCATCGGTTCAGCCTACGCATGCCACCTCTGATATGTATTGGGCGGCAGATCGGCTGGGTAATGACCGGGTGAAAGGTGCCTACGCTTTCAGGCAATTGTTGAATGAAAATGGATGGATACCATTGGGAACCGATTTTCCCGTTGAAGACATCTCTCCTTTTAAAACTTTTTATGCCGCTGTTTTTCGTATAGATGCCAATCAATTTCCAAAAGGAGGCTTTCAAATGGAAAATGCCTTAACCCGACAGCAGGCCATTAAAGGCATGACCATATGGGCGGCAAAAGCCAATTTTGAAGAAAAAGAAAAAGGTTCTTTGGAAAAAGGAAAATGGGCAGACCTTATTTTCCTTGATAAAGACCTTATGCGTATAAATGCCAGCGATGTATTAACAACTTCAGTGCTTACTACCATTGTTGGTGGTGAGACCGTTTATTCTAAAAATCAGAAACCATGAAAATGAAATTCGCTCTATTATTTACCCTTACCGCTATTATCTGCAGCTTTACCATGCAAACAAAAAAGAAGATCGTATTCTTCGGAGATTCGATCACCGAAATGGGTGTGCAACCTGAAGGTTATATAACCAAACTGGGACAGTTATTCAAAGAAAAGAACCTTGATAAGAATTATGATTTGATAGGTGCGGGAATAGGCGGTAACAAAGTGTATGATCTCTACCTGAGGCTGGAAGATGATGTGCTTTCGAAAAAACCAGATGCGGTAGTGATCTGGGTAGGAGTAAATGATGTGTGGCATAAAAAGCTGGCACAGACTGGCACTGATCCTGATAAGTTTGAAAAATTCTATACTGCGCTCATTAAAAAGTTCAAAGAACGCAATATTACTGTACTTCTTACCACACCTGCAGCCATTGGTGAAAGGTCAGATTGCAGCAATGAGATGGACGGTGACCTGAACAGGTATTCCAACATCATCAGGAACCTGGCAGCTAAAAACAACTGTACGCTTGTTGACCTTAGAAAAGATTTTATGGACTACCTGAAAACCAATAATCCCGAAAACAAGGACAGGGGTATTCTTACTACTGATGGTGTTCATTTGAATGCGACAGGCAATAGTTTTGTTGCAGGTAAAATGCTTGATGCCCTACAGAAAGGTTTTATCAGGTAGATTGTACTCCCAATAGTTTAAAAGGTCCTTGTTCTCTATAGATAAGGACCTTTTCTTATTAACAGGTAAGGCCATAAGCCCTGTGGCAAAGGATTTGCACTTCCTTTAGACTCAAATGACTAAGTTTGCCGCCCATGAAAAAAGGAAGCACATTGAGGATCGCCATTTTAGACTTATATGAGGGCCAGCCCAACCAGGGGATGAGGTGTTTAAGAGAGATCATTAAACAATGGGGTCAGCAAAGCAATAATGATATTATTTGTGATGAGTTTGAAGTGCGCCTTAAACAGGAGTTTCCTGATCTTTCTTATGATATATATATTTCAAGTGGCGGCCCCGGAAGTCCACTTGAAAGTGAAGGTCTGGCATGGGACACGGGCTATTTCAATTGGCTGGACCAGGTGGAAGCGTGGAACAACGAGCCCGGAAATTCCAATAAAAAATTCGTCTTCTTTATCTGTCATTCCTTCCAGCTGGTTAGTCGCTATCATGGTATAGGCGACATCAGCAAAAGAAAATCAACTGCTTTTGGCGTATTCCCGGTGCATGTTACCCTGGAAGGGCAAAAAGATCCGGTGTTTGCAGGGTTGAACGATCCATTCTATGTAGTAGACAGCCGCGACTGGCAGGTTACCCTACCCGATTTCAACAAACTGAAAATGATCGGTGCTGAAATACTCTGCATTGAAAAATACCGCCCGCATGTACCATATGCACAGGCTATCATGGGTGTACGTTTTAATGAATATATGGTAGGAACCCAGTTTCATCCGGAGGCGGATGCAGAAGGCATGAGCATGTACCTGCAAACAGAAGAAAAAAAGAAAACGGAAGTAGAAAACTATGGTTTTGAAAAATGGCAAAGCATGGTTGAACATTTAAATGATCCTGAAAAGATTATGTGGACCTACGCACACCTGCTGCCAAACTTTTTTAATGAAGCAGCCAGGCATCTTCAGCAGCAATTAGTAGAAAGCTGATCTGCTATCAACGAATTTTCCTCTCCTATTTTGTCTCAAAGTATCTTCATACCATGCAACAATCAATTGCCCAACTCTCTTTGCTGGTAAATGATTATGATGAAGCCATTGAATTTTTCACCCGGAAACTAAACTTTATCCTGGTTGAAGACACTCCACTCAGTGAAACAAAAAGATGGGTGGTGGTAAAACCAACAGGTTCAACCGGCTGCAGCTTGTTGTTAGCCAAAGCTGGCAACGAGGAACAGAAAAGCAGGATCGGGAATCAAACAGGAGGACGTGTCTTTCTTTTTCTGTACACAGACAATATTCAAAGAGACTTTGAGAACCTGGTGAAACAAAATATAAAGATCCACAGGGGACCGCTCACAGAGCCTTACGGGACAGTGTTAGTATTTGAAGATCTATACGGTAACCTATGGGATCTTATAGAGCCATTACCTCCTGGTAACTTAGTCTAAATGATTATGGAAACATCACCGCCTATAGCATGCCCTGTGCAGGTGAGTATAAACCCTTCTGATAGTTCCCTGTCCGTCAATACTTCATTGTAAGACATCCACACTTTACCGCTTGTACACTTAGCCAGGCAATTACCACATCGGCCAGCATCACAACTATATGGTAATGACAATCCAGCCTTGCGGGCTGACTGCAAAATGCTAAACGGGTATTCCTCCCTGATCTTATGTATCACAGGACCTGCAACAATTGTTACTTCATAAGTTGCCTTATCCGGTGGGTCAATTTTTCTAACGGTCTTATAGGTATGAAATATTTCCTTTTTTATCAGGTCTGCAGGAACATCCATTGCCCGTAAAGTAAAAATGCACAGGCGCATGTACGCTTCAGGTCCACATATATAATAAAGAGAACCGGGTTCATTCCCTTTGGAATGTTCATGTACAATACTTCTTAGCAGGTCCGGGTGAAGCCTTGCCCTCAGCAGGTTTTGAGAATTGCTGAACAGGAACTCGATTAGCAATCGCCCCGGAAATTCTATTTGCAACTGTTTTAATTCCTGCAGGAACATGGCAGTTGCAGGTGAACTATTGCTATAGATAAGAATAATTTGAAGTTCAGTGTAATGGTACAGGCAGGCTTTCAACAATGAATAAATGGGAACGATGCCGCTTCCGGCAGCAAAAAAATATATTTGCCTGAATTTATGGACATCACCAGGCAATACAAATACACCACCAGGTCCTACAGTCCATAATTTGTCACCAACCTTCACCTCATCATAGAGATAACGGGAAAATGTTCCATTATCTATTCTTTTCACTCCAATGCATAAACGTTCATCTATCCCAGGCGTTGAGCACAAAGAATAGGATCTTCTTATTTCTGATTGATCTTCACTTAAAATAAATGTCAGGTATTGCCCGGGTTTATATTGGATGGCCTTGCTACTCTCCCTTGTGAAATAAAAAAACTTTACACCCTTGCCGACAGCAATGATCTCTTCAATGATCAATTGTATTGTTCCGGTTGCTTTCACCTCATCACAAGATTAGTGTTTTTCATTTATACATACAAAGCTGTCTAAATGGTAAGGTTCTTGATACATATTACCTACAAAATAAATCAATGATGCAGGGGTACCATACTTATAAAACATGTATTGAAGCCTGTCTTCGGTGCGCAGCTATCTGCAACCATTGCGCTTCATCCTGCACACAGGAACAGGACGTCAAAATGATGGCCGGCTGCATTCAACTGGATATGGAATGTGCCGCAGCCTGTTATGCAGCGGCCCAGTTAATGAGCCTGGGAAGTGAAAAAGCAAAAGACATGTGCGGGATATGCGCAGATCTATGTGATAAATGTGCAGCAGAATGTAGTAAACACCATACAGAACATTGCAAGGAATGTGCTGAAGCCTGCAAAAAATGTGCAGAGGAATGCAGAAAAATGAACTAGAAAAACCCCAATACAATCAATAGCAGGTATTACTCGAAATTAGTTTATCAGTTAACCTCAATACCTGCTATGTCTTCTTTAAAAATGCATCCTACTCCACAAAATTGCCTAACTTAATCGCGGATCATAATTTATAAATAACCCCCTCGTAAGCTTTCAATATGATCTTTGTAAGATCCTTGTCAAACTGCGCAGGCTGCTTATAATTTGACAATAACAATGCAGGGGTCACTGGCAAACGAGGTATTACAGCCTGGGCATTGGAAGCAGAAAAGTTCAGGAGTACCAATAATTTTTCTCCCGCATTTTCCCTTATATAAGTATAAACATGGGGATTGTTTTTATCCAGCAAGGTATATTTTCCATAAACGAGCACAGGAATATGGGAGGTGCGCAGTTTCAATAAGCTTCTAAAATAATTCAGGCAGCTATTGGGATCTTTTTCCTGTGCTGCCGCATTGATGCTGGTATAATTGGGATTTACTTTTATCCAGGGCGTTCCCTTGCTAAATCCTGCATTCTTTGTATTGTCCCACTGAAATGGAGTACGGCTATTATCACGGCTGGTAGCTTTAGTGAACTTCATAAACTTATTTATGTCACCACCAATATTTTTCTGGTGCTTGTACTCATTCAATGCAGGCATATCCCGGTAATCATTGATGGAAGAAAAACCTGCGTTGGTCATTCCCAACTCATCACCATTGTAATAATAGGGAGTTCCTCTCATGGTCATTATAAATGTTGCCAGCATTTTGGCAGAAGCTTCTCTGAATTTTGGATCATCATTACCAAAGCGGCTTACAAGTCTTGCCTGGTCATGATTGGCCAGGAAAATGGACAGCCATCCGCCACTGGAAAAGGCACTATCCCACCGGCTGAAAACTTCTTTGAAATGCAACAGGCTATATCCCTCCGGCTTAGCTATGTCCACACCTTCAAAAGCATAGGCCATATTCAATTCATGACGATCAGCATCAACAAGGTTATGTGCATCTTCGAAAGAATTGCCCGCTCCTTCCGCCACGCTCATCACATCATACTTGCTTAATACTTCTTTGTTCATCTCCTGCAGATAGCCATGAAGATTGCCCTGCATGGCATAATAGAGAATAAAATTCTTTTCAAATCCTTTGGGAAATGTTGGGAAAGTGGTGTCCTTGGCAGCAAACTGGAAAGCATCCAGCCGGAAACCATCAATCCCTTTGTCTGCCCAAAACTTCATGATATCGTATACCTCGCTGCGCAGTTTAGGATTTTCCCAATTCAGGTCTGGCTGTTTTCTTGAAAAATAATGCAGGTAATAGGCGTTGGTCAGCGAATCATACATCCATGCATCATGATTGATATCGAACAGGCTATACCGGTAGGGTGGCTTTCCGTTTTCGGCATTCCACCAATGGTAATAATTACGGTAAGGATTGCTCCTGGAACTCCGGCTTTGTTTAAACCATTCATGTTCATCACTGCTGTGATTCACTACAAGGTCCATTACCAATTTTATACCCCTGTCATGCATTCCTTTTAACAGGGCATCAAAATCTGCCATTGTTCCAAAGTCTTTCATGATGTTTCTGTAATCACTGACATCGTAGCCATTATCATCATTGGGAGAACTATAAATAGGATTCAGCCACACCGCATTTACCCCCAGGCTTTTGATATAATCAAGCTTTGAAATGATGCCTTTGAGATCTCCTATCCCATCTCCATCGCTATCCATAAAACTTCGTGGATATACCTGGTATACGATGGCTTCCTTCCACCATTTTCTTTCATCCTGTTGAGCACTGTTATTTCCCTGGGCTATGCCTGATGTACAAAAAATAGTAAGTATAACGATTGTAAACAAGCCATTCAGAATTGATCTCATAAGACCTTTATTTAGCAGTATGATGAGGAATAAGTCTAAAGTAAATTTACAAAGTTGACGCTTTAATAAGTTGAAAAGTTGACAGGGACAGGCTATGGTTTATGCATTCCTATTTATGAATAAAAAAACCGTTAAACAAAGCATCTGTGGTAAAAACCTATGAGGCCATAGCAATAATAACACACCTTCAACCTAAACAAGAAATCAATTATTGTGGTTAACCACGAGCTCTTTGCGTATTCTTTGCGTGGCTTCTCTCTCTGCGGACTTTGCGATACCCAGTAACGCAAAGAACGCCAAGATGTTCGCAAAGGACCGCAAAGATGAAGACCAATAAAGCATGCCTGCACCTAATAGTTCACTTCACACCTAACGGACCAGAAACAAAAAACTATAAATCAACCCACAAGGCGTACCTACGGCACGCTGTTGCATTTTCATTGTTATTTTCTACCCATAAAATGTTCCTATGGAACATGAAGAGGCAAAGCTGTTTTATGCCCTGTGCGCCTATAAATTGATTAAATCGGAATATTTTAATCCTCTTATAATTGGTATTCAAATGAAATGGTATGTCCTAAACTATGTGCCATCGGGACATCTTGTCGGTAGCCAAAATGAATAAGATTCCATAGCGTGCCATAGGTACGCCTTGTGGGTTAAGGGTACCATCAGTTGTGCAAGCAATGATACTATCCAACCTAAAGCAATTGTTTGATCTTTAGAATAACCGCAAATAATAGTTCTGTTTGACCTAAAGAACTACAAACTACAAATTACAAACTACAAACTTCCTTAAGCAGCATGCTTAAGGAGAAAGAATGGTACCTGGTAATCAGCTGGAAAATCTCCCTGAAACCTGATGGTCCAGTCATAATCATCCATGTAATATTGTAAGTACTCGGTGTCTTCTGCGCTCAGGGGTGCTTTCACTGTTATCTCTAGCTTGTTCTTTAGCTTCTTTACCTTTTCGGGCTTTGGCTCTTTCAGCCTTCCTGCCAGCTCCTGTTCAAAGGAAGAGAGCAAAAGGGTAAACTGCTCATTGGTTAAGGAAGTACGCTTTTG